>JAJTBK010000252.1 GCA_021286965.1 Comamonadaceae bacterium
GAGATGGAGATCGCCTCGGTGCACGCTATTGCGGAACTGGCGCAGGCCGAGCAGAGCGAGGTCGTGGCCAAGGCCTATGTGGGCGAGCAGCTCTCTTTTGGGCCCGAGTACCTGATCCCCAAGCCGTTCGATCCGCGCCTGATGATGAAAATCGCCCCGGCCGTGGCGCAGGCGGCGGCGGACAGCGGCGTGGCGCAGCGCCCGATTGCCGACATGGACGCCTACCGCGACCACCTGCAGACCTTCGTCTACGCCTCGGGCACGACCATGAAGCCGATCTTCATGATCGCCAAGAAGGCGGCGAAAAAGCGCGTCGCCTACGCCGAGGGCGAGGAAGAGCGCGTGCTGCGCGCGGCGCAGATCGTGGTCGATGAAAAAATCGCCCGCCCGACGCTCATCGGCCGCCCCGCCGTCATCGCCCAGCGCTGCGAAAAATTCGGCCTGCGCCTGCAAGAGGGGCGCGACTACGACGTCGTGAACGTGGAGAACGACCACCGCTACCGCGATCTGTGGCAGACCTACCACCGCATGACCGAGCGCAAGGGCGTGACCGAGGCCATCGCCAAGATCGAGCTGCGCCGGCGCCTGACGCTGATCGGCTCCATGCTGCTGCACAAGGGCGAGGTCGATGGCCTGATCTGCGGCACCTGGGGCCACACCGCGCACCACCTGCAGTACATCGACCAGGTCATCGGCAAGCGTGCCGGCGTGCAGACCTACGCCTGCATGAACGGCCTGATGCTGCCCGAGCGCCAGGTGTTCGTGGTCGATACCCACGTCAACTACGACCCCAGCGCCGAGCAGCTGGCCGAGATCACCCTCATGGCCGCCGAGGAAATGCTGCGCTTTGGCTTCACGCCCAAGGCGGCGCTGCTCTCGCACTCCAACTTCGGCAGCAGCAACCAACCCAGCGCCGTAAAAATGCGCCAGACGCTCGAGCTCTTGCGCGTGCAAGCGCCCTGGCTGGAGGTCGATGGCGAGATGCACGGCGACATCGCGCTCGACGGCAAGGCGCGCGCCGCCCTCATGCCCCACGGCACCCTGGCGGGCGACGCCAACCTGCTGGTCATGCCCAACATCGACGCCGCCAACATTTCCTACAACCTGCTCAAGACGGCAGCGGGCGGCAACATCGCCATCGGCCCGGTGCTGCTGGGCGCGGCGCAGCCGGTGCACATCCTCACGGCCAGCACCACGGTGCGGCGCATCGTCAACATGACGGCGCTCACGGTGGCCGACGCCAACGCCGCGCGCTGACACCGTACCCGCTGGAAATCGTGGCCCCTGCCTAAAACTTAGGCAGGGCCTTGCTTTTTAGGGGTATTTCAACGACACTAGAGGGCTCATTTTCGGGGGTAAACCCCTACCGAAAGGTGTCGTTGATGCTCCTGGCCGTAGCCTCCCACAAGCTGCGCACCGCTGTTGCCTGTGCCCTGGCCGCTGCCACGTTGCTGGCCCCGTTGTCGGTATCGGCGCGCGGCCCCCAGCCACAGACGCCTGCGGCCAGTAGCGCCAGCGTCGCCCTGGCCGAGCTGCCACCCCAGGGGCGTGAGACCTACGCGCTGATCCGTGCCGGCGGCCCCTTTCCTTTCGACAAAGACGGCGTGGTGTTCTTCAACCGCGAGCGCCAGCTGCCGGTGCAGCCCCGGGGCTACTGGCGCGAGTACACGGTCAAGACCCCCGGCGTGCGCCACCGGGGCGCGCGGCGCATCGTCTGCGGCGGCGCGCCGCGCACGCCCGACAGCTGTTACTACAGCAACGACCATTACGCCAGCTTCAAGGAAATTCGGCCATGACACTGGACAAGAGCGCCAACGACCTGCATTCTGCGCAGGCCCCCGCCCTGGACTGTTTTTGGGCCCCGCAGCGGGCTCGCCCCGACCAAGAAAGAGCTACGGAGATGACCCCGTCCCTTCGGCACCCCAGTGACCAGCCCCTGCGCGGCGTGCGCAGCAACATCGTGCAGTCGATCCGTGCCTACCGCATCGACGACCTGATGGCGGCCGCGCACAGCCTGGGCCAGCATTTCCTGTACGCCAACCTGGCGCACGCACTGACCAAGCAGGACGTGCTCGAACTCATCGCCACCCAGTTTTTGTTCCCGGCGCATTTCGGCAAAAATTTTGACGCCCTGTACGACTGCCTGACCGATCCGCTGCACCGCGCCGGCCCGCAGCCGGGGTTCGTGGTCGTGCTCGACCAGATTCCGGCCACCGTCAAGTTCGACAAGGAAGCGCGCGAGCAGCTGCTCGACATCTTCCGCGACGCCGCCGACTACTGGGCCGAGCGCAAGATCGCCTTCCGCTGCTTTTATTCTTTTCTGTAGCCCGTTCTGCATCCGCTGGCCAAGCGGAGCGGGCTGCACCGGCTGTGCGTGCCACCAGCGCTGCGGTGGCCGCCCCGTGCGATGCCTCTGCCCTGGCGCTGGGCCTGAGCAGCCCCTTCAACGCCAGCTACTGGCTCCGGGCAGCCTGAGCCCGCAGATCATCCGGCCGGGGTTGCCGGCCCCAGGGCCTGTGCCAGCGCCACGTACTCGGCCACCGGCACTTCTTCGGCGCGCCGCTGCAGGTCAAACGCGCCGCCAAAGCCCTGCGTTTCAAGCCAGCGCCCAAGGCTGTGGCGCAGCAGCTTGCGCCGCTGGCTGAAGGCCACCTGCACCATCTCTTCGAGCCGACGCACGTCCAGCGGCGCCGGCGCTGCGTGCGGCACCATGCGCACCACGGCGCTATCGACACGCGGCGGCGGATCAAAGCTCTGCGGCGGCACGAACAGCACGTTCTCCATGGCGTAGCGCCACTGCAGCATCACCGACAGGCGGCCATAGTCGCCCGTGGCGGGCTGCGCCACCATGCGGTCGATGACCTCTTTTTGCAGCATGAAGTGCTGGTCCTGCACCCAGTCCACGTACTGCAGCAGGTGGAACAGGATGGGCGTGGAGATGTTGTACGGCAGGTTGCCGACGACTCTTATTTTTGTAGCGCCGAGCGCTTGTGCCAGCTGCGCAAAATCGACTTTGAGCACATCGGACTCGACCACGTTGAGCTGGCTGTGCAGGCGCAGGCGCAGCGCCAGGTCGCGGTCGAGCTCGACCACCGTCAGGCGCCCCAGGCGCTCGACCAGGGGCTGGGTCAGGGCGGCCAGGCCGGGGCCGATCTCGACCATGGGCTCGCCCGCCTGCGGGGCGATGGCGTGCACGATGGCGTCGATGATGCCGCCGTCGCTCAGAAAATGCTGGCCGAAGCGCTTGCGTGGGATGTGCTTCATTGCGGCGGCTCGCGGTATTCGACGTAGGCGCGCGCGCGCTGCTCCTGCGTCCAGGTGCTGTAGGCGTCGTCGAGCTTTTTCTCGCGCACGGCATCGCGGGCGATTTCGCGCTGCTCGCGGGCCGTGAGCGGTACCTCGCGGCGCTCGACCAGCTCGATCAGGTGCACGCCAAAGCGCGAGACCACGGGCGCGCTCACCTGCCCCGGCTGCAGCGCGGCCACGGCCTGCTCGAACTCGGGCACGTAGCGCCCGGGAGCGGCCCAGCCCAGGTCGCCACCCTGGGCGGCGCTGCCGTCTTGCGAATGCTCGCGCGCCAGGGCCTCGAAGGTGGCCTGGCCGGTCTCGACGCGGCGGCGGTAGTCGGCCAGCTGCTTGGCGGCAGCGGCTTCGCTCATCTGCGCGTTGGTGCGCAGCAGGATGTGGCGCACGTGGTTTTGCGTCACCATGGCCGGCATCCCGGCGCTGCTGCGCTCGATCACCTTGAGCACGTGAAAGCCGGCGTCCGAGCGCAGCGGCCCGACGACGCCGCCCACCGGCACTTTGCGCAGCGCGTCGATGAACAGCTCTGGGTAGCGCTCGGCCGGGCGCAGGCCCAGGCTGCCGTCGCTCTTGGCTTCGGGGGCGTCGGAATACGCGCGCGCCAGGGCGGCAAAGTCGGCGCCCGGCTGGCGTGCTTTTTCCAGCGCCTCCTGCGCCCGTGCCTGGGCGGCACCGACCTGCGCCGCGCTCGGGTTGTCCGGCAGCGCCACCAGGATGTGGCCGAGGTTGATGGCGAATTGCGCCGGTGCGGCATCCTTGCCCTGCTGCTCGCGCAGGTACTGCTCGACCTCGACGTCGCTCACGCGCACGCGCGCATCGAGCTCGCGCTCGCGCAGGCGCTGCACCAGCATCTGGTTGCGCAGCTCGTCGCGAAAGCGCTTGGGGTCCATGCCTTCGGCGCGCATCCGCTGGTGCATCTGCGCCACGCTCAGCTCGTTTTGCCGCGCCACGCTTTGCTCGGCCTGGTCGAGGGCGTAGTCATCGACGCGCACGCCGCTCTCGACCGCCTGTTGCTGCAGGATTTTTTCCAGGATCAGGCGTTCGAGCACTTCGCGTGCGAGCAGGTCTTGCGCTGGCAGGGGGGCGCCCTGGCTGCTCAGGGTCTGCGCCACGCGCGCCATGCGCGCCTTGACCTCGTTGTTCGTCAGCGGCTCGGAGTTGACGATGGCGACGATGTAGTCGGCCTGGCGGATGCCGGGCACGGCGGCAGCGGCCTCGGCCGCCTGCGCCGCGCTCGGGCTGACGCTGGGCGCGCTGCGCGTGAGCGCGGGGCCGGCGCTGGCGCCGCTGGTGTTGCCCAGGCGCATTTTTTGCGCCTGCGCCGGGCCCGAGGCCAGGCCGCTCAAAAGGCCCAGGCAGGCAAGGCCCAGGGCAATGGCTCGTTGGTTCATGGTGCGCATCCTGTGATGGACGTTATTCGTATTGGCTGAAGCGGCTGGGGGTGCTGACCTGCTCGCGCAGGTACTGGTAGCGCGGAATGTTCTGCTTGAGCGTGGACAGCGGGTTCGAGCCCAGGCTGACGCGCGTGAAGCCGACGAATTCGAGCTGCAGCAGCAGCCGGGTGTTGGCCTGGGTAAAGCCGCTTTGCAGGCGCTCGAGCACCACGCGGCCGATCCAGCAGCAGCTGTCGTACTCGAAGCCGACGATGCCGTCCACCAGCCGGTTCTCGCGCGTGCTGTAGTTCAGGCGGCCGACGCTGTACCAGCGCCCGCCGCCCTGGCCCCGGCCCGGGCCCAGGTTCTGGCCCCGGTCGCCCCAGAGGTCGTTGAGCGGCCATTGCCAGCCCACGTCCACCTGCTCGCTGACGTCGCGCTGCAGGCGGTAGGCGGCGCTGATGGTGCGGTAGTTGCTCGGGCTGTAGCGCGCGCCCACGGTCGAGCGGATCGACTGCCCCTCTTTCGGGTTGTACTGCACGGTGCTGTCCAGGCTCCAGCTGCGCGTCCAGTTGATGCCCGCGCCCAGCAGCAGGTCCGACAGGCGCTCGTCGCGCGGTAGCTGGCCCGGCAGGGTCACGCGCTGCTCGGAAAAGCGCACGCGCTGGGCGATGCCCAGGCGCAGTACTTCGGCGCCGTCGGCCTCGTTCAGCAGGCGCGAGGTCAGGCCCAGCGTCAGCAGGTTGTTGTCCGCCAGGCGGTCGTGGCCGGTGAAGGAGTTTTCGGTGAAGACGGTGGCAAAGTTGAAGTCGTTGGCCGCTGTGTCGTACAGCGGCAGCATCGACTGGTCGCGGTACGGCGTGTAGGTGTAGAAGGCGCGCGGCTCCAGCGTCTGGATGAAGCTGCGCCCGAGGTAGCTGGCATCGCGCTCGAAAAACAGGCCGCTGTCGAGGCTGAAGGTCGGCAGCACGCGGCTGACGCTGCGCTGCCCGCCCAGGGCCAGATCCTGGTCGAATTCGTACTGCGCGGCGTGCAGCTGCGCACGCGGCGTGACGTAGCCCCAGGGGGCCAGAAATGGCCGGCTGACCTGCGCCTGGGCGTAGCTGCGCTGGGCGTTGGGCTGGTTGGTGAGCAGGCGGTCGGCCTGAAAGCGGGTGGTGTCGAGCTCGACGCTGGTGTCCACGCTGCTGCCCAGGCTCCAGGGCTGCCAGCGCCAGGTCAGCTGCGGCACGCGGTCGTAGGGCGGGACGATGGGCGCGGCCACGTCCTGCAGCGTCTGCCAGCGCAGCGAGCGCGCCAGCACCGAGACGTCGCCGCGCGCCCAGCCGAGGGTGACTTCGTTGGGCAGCAGGCGCTGCGTCAGCTGGGTATCGACGGCGCCGAACAGGCCCCGGCGCGGGAAGTCGCGCCAGTAGTCGTCGTCGCTCACGCGGTTGAGGTTCACGCCCAGGCCGAGGCCGCCAATGGGGCTGTCCAGGCGGGCGTTGTGCTGCGCCGCGTACGTCCAGCGGCTGCTGCCGGCGAGCTTGTCGTGCGGCAGCACGCTGGCGCTGATCTTGCCGCTGTAGCTCGGTTCCAGGTAGCGGAACTCGCCGCCCAGGTTCAGCCCCCGGCGTGCCATCCACATCGGCGTGATGGTGGCGTCGCGGTTCGGGGCGATGTCCCAGTAGTACGGCAGCGCCAGGGTCGGGCCGTTGCTGCTGTCCACGGGCACGATGGTGGGCGGCAGCAGGCCGGATTTGCGCCGGTCCGACAGCGGAAAGCTCAGGCGCGGGATGGGCGGCAGGCTCAGGCCCATGAACTGCACGCGCGCGTTCTCGGCGACGCCGATATCGGCCTCGGTATCGAGGTGGATGCGCTCGGCGCGGATCTGCCAGTCGGGCGTCCAGTTGGCTTCGTCGCCCTTTTGGCAGGTGGTGTAGGTGCCGTTGTGCACCAGGGTGCGGTCGGGGTCGAGAAAATCGGCACGCGTCGATTGGCCGTGGCCCTGGGTTGCCAGGAACTGGTAGCTGGCAGCATCGAACTGGCCGGTGAAAGCCTCGACGCGCAGATCGAGCTGCGTGCCCTCGTAGATGTTGCCGGCGCGGTTCATGCGCACGTGGCCACGCGCCTGGGCCAGATCGTCGGCCGACCCGTATTCGAGCTGGTCGGCGCGGATCACGGTGTCGCCCCGGCGCAGCTCGGCGTCGCCTTCGACGCGGGTCTGCACGTCCACCTGGCCCTCGATGCGCGCGCCGCGCACGAACACCGGCAGCTGCGGGCGCACGGCGGGGGCGAGCTTGTCCTGCAGCAGCGGGCTCGGGCGCAGCGCCGGCGCACTCTCGGCCAGCTGCGCCCCGGCCTGCGCGGCCCAGGCTGCCGCCAGCGCCAGCAGCAGGGCGCGGGGCGTGGGCAGGACCGAAGATGCGGGTGGCAGACAGGCGGGCACGGTGGCAAACAGGCGGGGCGGGGTCGGCGACACGGAGGGGGCTGCCGGCCGGATCGGCCAGCGCAGGGGCGATTTGTAGAATCCCGGATTATCCATGAGTACCTTGAGCCCCCAAGCCCCCACCGCCAGCGCCCTGACCTGGCCCACCCCCGAACGCGCCGCCGCCTGCGCCCAGTGGCTCGCCGCCCTGGCCCCGGCCCACGGCCTGCGCCCCGAAACCCTGCGCCTGGCCAGCGCTGACGCCAGCTTTCGCCGCTACCTGCGCCTCGATACCCAGGAGGGGCGCACGCTGATCGTCATGGACGCGCCGCCGGCGCAAGAAAACTGCCGCCCCTTCGTGCAGGTGCAGGCGCTGCTGCAGGTCGCCGGCCTGCCGGTGCCCGCCATCCTGGCCTGGGACGAGGCGCAGGGCTTCATGCTGCTGTCCGACCTGGGCGCGCACACGGCCATCAGCGCGCTGCAGCCCGAGCGCCCGCAAGAGGCCGCGCCGCTGTACCGCCAGGCCAGCGACCTGCTGCTGCAGCTGCAGCAGCGCGCCTGCGCCGACAGCCTGCCGGCCTACGACGAGGCCCTGCTGCGGCGCGAGCTGCAGCTGTTTCCCGACTGGTACGTGGCGCAGCACCGCCAGGTGCGCCTGGACGCGGCGCAGCAGGCCAGCCTGGCGCAGGTCTATGGCCAGATCGTGGCGCACAACCTGGCTGTGCCCAGCGTCTTCGTGCACCGCGACTTCATGCTGCGCAACCTTATGCTCGGTGCGCCCGGCGCGCCCCTGGGCCTGCTCGATTTTCAGGACGCAGTGCGCGGCCCCATCACCTACGACATTGCCAGCCTGCTGCGCGACGCCTTCATCAGCTGGGAGGAAGACTTCATCATCGACATCGCCGTGCGCTACTGGGAAAAAGCACGCAAGGCCGGCCTGCTGGGCGCGGCCAGCAGCAGTGGCTGGGGCGCCGACTTTGGCGAGTTCTACCGCGCCGTTGAATGGATGGGGCTGCAGCGCCACCTGAAAGTGGCCGGTATTTTTGCCCGCCTGACGCTGCGCGACGGCAAGCCCAAATACCTGGCGGATGCGCCGCGCTTCATCGCCTACATCCGCGCCACCTGCGCGCGCTACCGTGAGCTGGCGCCGCTCTTGCGCCTGGTCGATCAGATCGAAGGCAGCAGCGCCCCCATGGGCTATGCCTTTGGCCGCATGTGATGCTGAAATTTTGAATGAAATACGGCTCTAGCGCTTATGGAATAATCGCTAGCAGCTATTAAATTAATAGTAAATGCCGCGTTTTTACTGCCCCCTGCCGCTGGCCAGCGGCGCTGAACTGGAGCTGCCCGAGGGCGCCGCGCGCCACGTGCAGGTGCTGCGCCTGCAACCGGGCGCGGCCATCACCTTGTTTGACGGCCAGGGCGACGAATGGCCGGCCCAGGTGCTGCACATGGGCCGCAGCAGCGTGCGCGTGCAGCTCGGTGCGCCCGAGCGCGTGGAACGTGAGGCGGCGCGCCCCATCCACCTGCTCGCCGGCATTACGGCGGGCGAGCGCATGGAGTGGCTGATCGAAAAAGCCACCGAGCTGGGCGTCGCCAGCCTTACCCCCATTGCGGCCGAGCGCAGCGTGCTCAAGCTCAAGGGCGAGCGCGCCGACAAAAAACAGGCCCACTGGCAGGCCATCGCCATTGCCGCCTGCGAGCAATGCGGGCGCAACCGCGTGCCCACCATCCACCCCGCCGCCACGCTGGCCCAGGCCCTGGCGGCGCTGCCTGCGGTTGAGCCGGAGCAGCCGGGCCAGCGCCTGCTGCTGTCGTTGCAGGCCGATAGCAAGCCGCTGCGCCAGGCGGCGGCGTCGGGCAGCGGCGCGCTGTGGTTCCTCTCCGGCCCCGAAGGCGGCCTGGCGCCGGCCGAAGAAGCCCAGGCCCTGGCCGCCGGCTTTGCCGCCGTCACCCTGGGCCCGCGCGTGCTGCGCGCGGAAACCGCGCCGCTGGCGGCGCTGGCGGGCTTGTTGCTCGACTGATGCAGCGCTGAATTAGCGCTTGGTCAGCGCCTGCGGCCCGTAGGCGCACCAGCCCGGGCGTGGGCTCTTGGTTTGCGGGTGCAGGCGGCAGGTGTCGGGGCGCTGCGCGTACACGGTGCAGCGGCGTGTGGCGGCATCGAGCAGCTGGCAGTCGCCGCTGGCGCGCCGCGCCAGGGTGAAGAGGGCGTGCTTGTGGCTGAAGTGCGCGATCAGCCGCGCTTTTTCCAGCCGCTTGGCAATGCGGCGGATGTCCTCGTGCTCGGCCTCGAAGGCATCGACCCAGCCCAGGCGCACCAGATCGGGCAGGCGCACCTCCAGCGGCATGGTGCAACAGTTGGCCGCGCAGCTGTCGCACAGCCCGGCGCGGTAGCGCGTCCAGGTGTCGGGGCGGTCAACGTCAACGATGGCAATGTGGGTGCGCATGGGGGAACTGTGGGGTTGGCCCCATGTGGTTGCCGTCGATCAAGGCCGCTGGGTGCCGATGCAGATGCTGGGCGATGGTGGCGCCTGCATCGGTGGACAAGTCCATGCCTGCCATGGCGACGAGCGAACTCAAACGTCGATATTCCCCGCCCGCAGCGCATTCGTCTCGATAAAGTCCCGGCGCGGCTCGACCTCGTCGCCCATGAGCATGGTGAACACGCGGTCGGCCTCGATGGCGTCGTCGATCTGCACGCGCAAGAGGCGGCGCACCGCCGGGTCCATGGTGGTTTCCCACAGCTGCTCGGGGTTCATTTCGCCCAGGCCCTTGTAGCGCTGGCGGCTGGTGGTGCGCTCGGCCTCGGAGATCAGCCAGGCCATGGCGCTGCGGAAGTCGGCGACTTTTTCTTCCTTCGCCTTCTCGCCCTCGCCGCGCTGAACCTTGGCCCCTTCCTGGAGCAGGCCGCGAAAGCTCTCGGCGGCCTCAGCCAGGGCAGCGTAGTCGTCGCCAGCGACGAAGTCCTGGGTGATCAGGCTGCTCTTGATGTTGCCGTGGTGGTGGCGGCTGATGCGCAGTACGGGCTTGTCGCTGCGCGGGTCGATCTCGCCGGTCACGTCGGCGGGCACGCCGTTGGTGTTCAATTCGCGCAGCTTGGCCTGCAGTTGCACGGCGCTGGCCTGGGCGTCCTGCAGGGTGTCGAGCGTCAGCGTCACGCCGTCGGCGACGGCGCGCAGGGCCTCGGCGTCGAGGAAGGCGGACAGGCGCTCGATCACGTGCTCGGCGTGTTGGTGCGTGCGTGCCAGCTCGGCCAGTTCGTCGCCGGCCAGGGTGCGCGGAGCGGCGCCGCCGGTGCTGACGCTGGCGTGGTTGAGCGCCACGCGCAGCAGGTACTGGTCGAGCGCCGGGCCGTCCTTCAGGTACAGCTCTTCCTTGCCGTTTTTCACCTTGTACAGCGGCGGCTGGGCGATGTAGATGTGGCCGCGCTCGACCAGCTCCGTCATCTGGCGGTAGAAGAAGGTCAGCAGCAGGGTGCGGATATGCGCGCCGTCCACGTCGGCGTCGGTCATGATGATGATGCGGTGGTAGCGCAGCTTGGCGGCGTCAAAATCGTCGCTGTTGCTCTTGGGCTTGTCGCTGAAGTCGTCGGCGCTGGCCTTGCCGATGCCGGTGCCCAGCGCGGTGATGAGGGTGATGATTTCCTGGCTGGAGAGCAGCTTTTCGTAGCGTGCTTTTTCCACGTTCAAAATCTTGCCGCGCAGCGGCAGGATGGCCTGGAACTTGCGGTCGCGCCCTTGCTTGGCGCTGCCGCCGGCGGAGTCGCCCTCGACGATGTAGATCTCGCACAGCGCCGGGTCTTTTTCCTGGCAGTCGGCGAGCTTGCCGGGCAGGCCCATGCCGTCCAAGACGCCTTTGCGGCGCGTCATCTCGCGGGCTTTGCGTGCGGCTTCGCGCGCGCGCGCGGCTTCGACGATCTTGCCGCAGAGGATTTTGGCGTCCTGCGGTTTTTCTTCCAGGAACTCGGCCAGCGCCTTGGCGACGATGTCTTCCACCGGCGCGCGCACTTCGCTGGAGACGAGCTTGTCCTTGGTCTGGCTGCTGAACTTGGGTTCGGGCACTTTCACGCTCAAGACGCAGCACAGGCCCTCGCGCATGTCGTCGCCCGACACTTCGACCTTGGCCTTTTTCGCCAGTTCGTTCTGCTCGATGTATTTGCCGATGACGCGCGTCATGGCGGCGCGCAGGCCGGTGAGGTGGGTGCCGCCGTCACGCTGCGGGATGTTGTTGGTAAAACAGAGGACTTGCTCGTTGTAGCCGTCGTTCCACTGCATGGCGACTTCGACGCCGATTTCGGTGCCGGGGATGCCGCCGTAGCTCTCGGCCGGGCGGGTGCCGGTGGCGTAAAAAGCCGTGGGGTGCAACACCTTTTTGTTGGCGTTGACGAACTTGACGAAGCCGAGCACGCCGCCGGCGCCCGAAAAATCATCTTCCTTGCCCGTGCGCTCGTCCTTGAGGCGGATGCGCACGCCGTTGTTCAGGAACGAGAGCTCGCGCAGGCGCTTGGCCAGGATTTCGTAGTGGAAGTCGTGGTTCTCTTTGAAGATGTCGGTGTCGGGCAGGAAGTGCACCTCGGTGCCGCGCTTGTCGGTGGCGCCCGTGACCTTCATGGGCGAGACTTCAAAACCATCCACGGTTTCAATCAGGCGGTTTTGCACAAAGCCGCGTGCAAACTCGATCTGGTGCACCTTGCCATCGCGGCGCACCGTCAGGCGCAGCCACTTGCTGAGCGCGTTCACGCACGAGACGCCCACGCCGTGCAGGCCGCC
>JAJTBK010000255.1 GCA_021286965.1 Comamonadaceae bacterium
GCTCAAGCACCATTTCATCAACAAGGACGACGTGCTGCGTCGAATGCTGTAAAGGAACGACCACCATGTACCAACCCACACCCTGGGCCCTGCTGCCCGCCCTGCTCCTGGCCACAGCGGCCCAGGCTGCCGAATACCAGCAGTTCAACCCGGCGAAAAGCCAGGTGCGTTTTGACTACCAGCAAATGGGCGTGGCCATGCAGGGCAGCTTCAAGAAGTTCAGCGGCCAGCTGCGCTTTGACCCTGCCGCACCCGCTGCCGCCAAGGCCAGCCTGGAGGTGGAGCTTGGCAGCGTCGATACCGGCAGCAGCGAGGGCGACGACGAGCTGGCCACCAAGACCTGGTTCAACACCAGCGCCTTCCCCAAGGCACGCTTCGAGTCCAGCAGCGTCAAGGCCCTGGGTGGAGCGCGCTACGAGGTGGCGGGCAAGCTCACCATCAAGGGCGTGAGCCGCGACGTGGTCGTGCCCGCAACTTTCACCAACCAAGGCAAGAACGGCCAGTTTGACGGCCAATTCACCATCAAACGCGGCGATTTCTCGATTGGCGAAGGCGCCTGGAAGGCGTTTGACATCGTCGCCAACGACGTCGTCGTGCATTTCCGCATTGCCGCCACCGCGCCTTGAAGACGCCCTGAACTTTTCCCCCTCCCCTTTCTCTGACCGTTTCACTTTCTGGAGACCCTATGCAACGCATTACCCAAATCACCGCCGCCGCCCTGCTGGCCGCCGCCTGCGCCGCCCCGGCCCTGGCCGCCCCCGAGACCTACGCTGTGGACAGCACGCACAGCTTCCCCAGCTTCTCGTACAGCCACTTTGGCCTGTCGCAGCAAATCTCCAAGTTCGACAAGACCACCGGCACCGTGACGCTGGACAAGGAAGCCAAGACCGGCGCCGTCGATGTGACCATCGACATGACCACGGTCGATACCGGCTTTGACGTCTTCAACGGCCACATCCAGGGCGAAGACTTTCTCGACACCGCCAAGTACCCCACGGCCACGTTCAAGTCCACCCACGTCACCTTCGAGGGTGACAAGCCCGTCAGCATCGACGGCAACCTGACCATCAAGGGCGTGACCAAGCCCGTGACGCTGAAAGTGACGCACTTCGTCGCCAAGCCGCATCCCATGCTCAAGAAGGATGCCATCGGCGCCAACGCCAGCACCGTCATCAAGCGCAGCGAATTCAACGCCGGCAAGTACGCCCCGAACGTGGGCGACGACGTGACCATCACCGTCTCGCTCGAAGCCGTGAAGAAATAATCCCCGGCCCGGCCTCCCTCCCCTGCGTCTGCCGCGCTGCACTTGCTCGTGCAGCGCGGTTTTTTTGCGCCTGGCTTTTCCCTAGGAGGCTGTCGGACTTGGAGCGTCGAAAGCGAAAATCGGCCCCAGCGAGACCAGTTTTTGCCGGATTTGCAGCCCAATAGCCGAGCTATTGGGCAAAAAGACGGTGAAAAATGGGCCGCTGCGGTCGATTTGCAGCCGACGATTTCCAAGTCCGACAGGCTCCTAGGATGGGGCGCGGCACAATGCGCGCATGAATGCCACGCCCTCCTCCATCGCCGACCTGCGCAAGAGCTACGAGCGCGCCGAGCTGAGCGAAGACGCCTCCCTGGCCGATCCGCTGCAGCAGTTTGACCAATGGTTCCAGCAGGCCCTGAGCGCCCAGGTGCCCGAGCCCAACGCCATGACGGTTGCCACCGTCGGCCCCGATCTGCGCCCGAGCACGCGCATCGTGCTCATCAAGGGCTACGACGCGCAGGGCATCGTCTGGTACACCAACTACGCCAGCCGCAAGGGGCGCGAACTCGCCGGCAACCCTTTTGCCGCGCTGCAGTTTCACTGGATCGAGCTCGAACGCGTGGTGCGCATCGAGGGCCAGGTGCAGCCGGTGAGCGCCGCCGAGAGCGATGCCTACTTTGCCAGCCGTCCGCTCGATTCGCGCATCGGCGCCTGGGCCAGCCCACAAAGCCAGGTCATCCCCGGGCGCAGCCTGCTGGTGGCCAATGCCGCCAAGTACGGCGCGCAGTTTTTGCTGCAGCCACCGCGCCCGCCGCACTGGGGCGGCTATCGCCTGGTGCCCGAGCGCTGGGAATTTTGGCAAGGCCGCAAGAGCCGCCTGCACGACCGGCTGCAATACCGCCGCGAGAGCGAGAGCTGGCGGCGCGAGCGCCTGGCGCCTTGAAAAACCCGGGCCTTTCCCGCGCTGATCGCGCTTTTGCCGCCCGCCTGCCGGCCTATGCTGACCCCGCGCCCATGGTGGAGCGCAGGAGACAGCCATGCTTTTTAGCGAAGCCGAAATCCACGCCGCCGTACAGCGGCTGCTGACGCTGGGCTATGCCGCCCTGACGCTGCGCGAGCGCGACATCGTCCAGAGTCTGAGCGCCGTCTGCTGACGCAGATTAAAAATCCACGCGCAACCCCAGCACCAGGTTGCGCCCGGCCAGCGGCGCTGCCTCCTTGATGAACGAGGTGTGCGCCCAGGCCAGGCGGTTCGTCAGGTTCTGCCCCTTGGCGTACAGCTGCCAGGGGCCGCTGCGGTAGCTCAGGCCCAGGTTCAACATGCCGTAGCCGGGGGTGGGCGTCTCCAGCGCTGCCACGCGGTTCTGGCGCGCCACCTGCAACCATTCAGCCTCGCCTTGCCAGCCCTGCCAGCGGGCGTCCAGACGCAAGCCGGCGCGGGCCGCAGGGATGCGCGGCAGGTCGCCGCCGGCGGCAAAGCGCGCGCGCACCAGGTCGCCCAGCACCGTCACGCCCCAATGGGCATTCAAGCGCTGGCGCAGCTGCGCCTCCAGGCCGGTAAAGAGCGCGTCTTGCTGGCTGTATTGCAGCAGCTGCAGGCCCTGCTGCACATCGAGCGTGCGGCCGTAGATGTAGTCGTGCACGCGGTGGTGGTAGGCGCTCAGGCTCCAGGTGGTGGCGCCAGCCGTTTTGCGCAGGGCCAGC
>JAJTBK010000317.1 GCA_021286965.1 Comamonadaceae bacterium
GGGGGGCGATGGCCTTGTTGGGTGTCTCGGCATAGCCGGTCGTGGCGAACAGTTCGCCCGCAGCTTCCAGTATCCGGGTTCGTGTGGCTTCGCCATCCGAGCGAAGTCCGCGTGCAGGTTTATTCATTCCTCGATTGTCCAGGGCAGCACAGATGGCTTGCATTGTCGCCAAAATTAAAATTAAAATCAATTTAGTGTTATCGTGGTGCAGTGCATCGCTCTGCCTCTGTTTTGACTTTCCGGATCGTTTGACATGAAGAAACCTCTCATTGCCCTTGCTTTCCTCGTCGTGCTGGCGCTGGGCGCATGGGCCTGGATGCAGCAGCGGGACAAAGGCCCCGACGGCGCGCTGGTGCTGTACGGCAACGTGGACATCCGGCAGGTGGCGCTGGCGTTCGACGGCAGCGGCCGCGTGGCCGAAATGCAGGTCGATGAGGGCGATGCCGTGCAGGCCGGCCAGGTGCTGGCCATGCTCGACACGCAAACGCTGGCGCTGCAGGCCGAACAGGCGCAGGCACAGATCGGTGTGCAGCAGCAGAACCTGCTGCGCCTGAAGAACGGATCGCGCCCTGAAGAGCTGGCGCAGGCGCGCAGTGGCTATGCCGCCGCGCAGGCCGATGCCGAGCGTGCGCGCAAGGACCTGGCGCGTCTGCAGGGTATCGCGGCCAATACGGATCACCGTGGGGTCAGCGCGCAGGAACTCGATCGCGCCCAGGCCGCCGTGCAGGTGGCGGATGCGCAGGCCGCGCAAAAGCGCGACGCGCTGCGCCTGGCGGAGATCGGCCCGCGCAAGGAAGACATTGCCGCAGCCGCAGCGCAGCTGAAAGCCTCCGAAGCGCAACTGGCGCTGCTGCGGCACCAGATCGCGCAGGGGCGGCTGGTGGCGCCGTCCGCTGCCGTGGTGCGCTCGCGCCTGCTGGAACCCGGCGACATGGCGACGCCACAGAAGCCGGCGTACGCCCTGGCGATCACCGAGCCCAAGTGGGTGCGCGTGTACGTGAGCGAGGCGGAACTGGGCAAGGTCAAGCCTGGCCAGGCGGCACGCGTCACCACCGACAGCGCACCGGGCCGGTCCATCGCCGGCAAGGTTGGCTACATCTCGTCGGTGGCCGAATTCACGCCCAAGTCGGTACAGACCGAGGAGCTGCGCACCAGCCTGGTCTATGAGGTCCGGGTCATCGTCCAGGACAAGGACAACGCGCTGCGCCTGGGCCAGCCGGCCACGGTGGCGCTGAGCAACGGCGACGCGCCATGAGCGGGGCTGGGCAAACTGGCGCCAGCGTCGCCGCCGAAGGCCTGCGCAAGACTTTCGAGGCGCCGGGCGGCGGGCCGCTGCACGCGGTCGATGGCATCTCGCTGCAGGTGCGCCCAGGCGAGCTGACCGCACTGGTCGGCCCGGACGGCGCTGGCAAGACCACCTTGATGCGCATGATGGCCGGACTGCTCAAGCCCGATGCGGGGACCTTGCGCGTGCTGGGCATCGATGTCGCCCACGACCCGCAAACGGTGCAGGACCGCATCAGCTATATGCCGCAACGCTTTGGCCTGTACGAAGACCTGAGCGTGCAGGAAAACCTCGACCTCTACGCCGACCTGCACGGCGTGCCGCAGGAAGTGCGCCGGGAGCGCTTCGCACGCATGTTGGAAATGACCGACATGGCCCGGTTCACGGCACGCCCGGCGGGCAAGCTCTCCGGCGGCATGAAGCAGAAGCTGGGCCTGGCCTGCACGCTGGTGCGCTCGCCGGATTTGCTGCTGCTGGATGAGCCCAGCGTGGGCGTCGATCCGCTGTCGCGCCGAGATCTGTGGCAGATCGTGCAGCAGCTGGTGGATGACGAAAAGCTCAGCGTGATCGTCAGCACAGCCTACATGGACGAGGCCGAGCGCTGTGCGAAGGTCTTCGTGATGCATCAGGGCCGCCTGCTCGCCGAAGGGGCGCCCGGCACGCTACGCGAGCGTGCACGCGGCCTGACCTATGTGGCGACGCCACCCACCGGCACGCCCGCCCGCGACCTGCAGGCGCGCTTGATCGACGCCCAGCCACTGATCATCGATGCGGTGCCCAAGGGCGGTGCGGTGTGGTTCATCCGCCAGCCCAAGGCCGATGCGCCCGCGCTGAATGCATTGCTGGATGGCATCACCTGTCAGCCGCGCCCGGAGGAACTCGAAGACGCTTTCATGATGATGCTGCGCCAGCAGCAGACCCAGGAGGCGGACAGGGCACCCGAGACGGCCACGCCATCCCCGAAATCGCCCTCGAATGGCAAGAAAGATGGGCCAGTGATCGTGGTGCGTGATCTGGTACGCCAGTTTGGCGACTTCACCGCCGTTGCCCGCACCTCCTTCGACGTGGCGCGGGGCGAGATCTTCGGTCTGCTCGGCCCCAACGGCGCGGGTAAAACCACGACCTTTCGTATGCTCTGCGGCCTGCTGCCGGCCAGCAGCGGGCATCTGGAAGTGGCCGGCATGAACCTGCGCACGGCACGCGCCCAGGCGCGCGCGCGCATCGGCTACGTGTCGCAGAAGTTCGCGCTCTACGGCAACCTGAGCGTACGCGAGAACCTGGAATTTTTCGGCGGCGCCTACGGGCTGTGCGGCCAGGCGCTGCACACGCGGGTGGCGGCCACGCTGGATCAGTTCGCCCTGGAGCCCACGGCTATCAGCGGACTGTTGCCAGGTGGCTACAAGCAGCGCCTGGCCATGGCCACCGGCCTGCTGCACCAGCCCGACATCCTGTTCCTCGACGAGCCCACCAGCGGCATCGACCCGCTGGCACGGCGTGCCTTCTGGCGCACCATCACCGCGCTTGCCCAGGCGGGTGTGACGGTCATCATCACCACGCACTTCATGGAAGAGGCCGAGTACTGCGACCGCATCGCCATCCAGGATGCCGGCAAGGTGCTGGCGCTGGGCACGCCGCAGGCGGTGCGCGAACAGGCGGGCGATGCCGGTGCCGACATGAACAGCGCCTTCATCGCCATCGTCGAGCACGGCCGCGCCGCCGACCGGGCCAAAAACTCAGGAGGCCGCGCATGAGCCAACCCCCATTCATGCGGCGTTTCATCGCCCTGCTGCGCAAGGAAGTGCGCCAGATGCTGCGCGACAAGAGCAACCTGGCGGTGGGGCTGCTGCTGCCGATTGCGCTGATTCTGCTGTTCGGCTACGGCCTGTCCTTCGACGTGAAAAACGCCCCGGTCGCCGTGGTGCTGGAAGACAGCGCGCCCGCCGCGCGCGAGGCTGTTGCCGGTCTGGGCGGCTCAAGCTATCTGTCGCCAGTCTGGTGCATACACATGCAGGAGGCCGAGCGCCTGCTGCGCGCAGGCGAGGTGGACGCCATCGTGCGCGTGCCGCTGGACTTCTCGCGCCGGCTTGCTGCGGGCGATGCCCGCATCCAGCTGATCTTGAACGGCGTCAACTCGACCACGGCGCAGACGGTGGAAGGCTACGTCAACAGCGCCATTGCCACTTGGGCGCAAAAGCAGGCCGACAGCGCCGGCAACAAGCCGCCCGCGCTGGCTCGCGTGGAAGTGGTGCAGCGCATGTGGTTCAACGAAACCGGCAACAGCAGCTGGTATCTGGTGCCGGGCCTGATCGTGCTGGTGCTGACGCTGATAGGCGCCTTCCTGACGTCACTGCTGATCGCGCGTGAATGGGAGCGCGGCACGCTGGAGTCGCTGTTCGTCACGCCGGTGCGGCCGCTGGAACTCATCTTCGCCAAGCTGACACCGTATCTGGTGGTCGGCGCCATCGACCTGGTGCTGTGCCTGCTGGCGGCGCGCTTCCTGTTCGAGGTGCCGCTGCGCGGCTCCCTCACTATCCTGTTCCTGGCCTCGATGCTGTACCTGCTGGTCTCGCTGCTCCTGGGCCTGTTCATTTCCGGCAAGGCGCGCAACCAGTTCGACGCCAGCCAACTGGCCATGCTGGTGAGCTTCATGCCGGCCATGATGCTCTCGGGCTTCGTGTTCGATCTGCGCAATGTGCCGCTGGTGATCCAGGTTGTCGCGCAACTGCTGCCGGCCACGCATTTCATGGGCCTGATCAAGACGCTGTTCCTGGCCGGCGACCATGGGCCGACCATTCTGCGCAGCGTTGCCATCCTCTCTCTTTACGCCCTCGTGCTGCTCGTCGCCACGCACGGCACGCTGCGCAAGACGCTGGACTGAATGCCATGGCTACCTTCCTTGCCACACTCTCCCAGATCATCGCCCTGGTGCGCAAAGAGCTCCTTGCGCTCATCAAGGAGCCCGCCAGCCGGGCGCTGCTGATTGTCCCCGCCTTCCTGCAAGCCTTGCTGTACGGCTACGGTGCCACCTATGACCTCACGCACGTGCCCTATGCCGTGCTGGACCAGAGCCGCAGTGCGGTATCGACCGAACTGCTGGCACGGCTCGATGGCACCGGCGTGTTCGTGCGCACGGCCACGCTCACCTCGCCGCAGCAGATTGCCGACGTGGTCGATGCGCAAAAAGCCTTGCTGGTGCTCAGCATCCCGCCAGACTTCGCGGCGCGGCTGAGCGCTGGCCAGCCTGCACCGCTGCAGCTCATTCTGGACGGGCGCAACTCCTCGACGGCGGGTTCTGCCGCCAGCCATGTCGCTGCCATCGTGGCCGCCTACAACGCCTCGCTGGCCACCCCGGGGGCTCCAGGGGCCACAGGCATTCGGGTGGAGCGGCGCGCCTGGTTCAACCCCAATCTGGAATCGCGCTGGAACATGATGCCGGGGCTGATTGCCGCACTGAGCATGTTGCAGACCCTGATGCGGGCGGCGCTGTCGGTGGCGCGTGAGCGCGAGCAGGGCACTTTTGATCAGTTGCTGGTGACGCCGCTCACGCCGATGCAGATCCTGATCGGCAAGGCGCTGCCCTCCATCCTGATCGGGCTGCTGCAGTCCAGCATCATCTTCCTGATCATCCGTTTCTGGTTCGAGATTCCGATGCAGGGCTCGGTGGGACTGCTCTACTTCGGGCTGATCGTCTTCACCATCGCCTCCGTGGGCGTGGGCCTCTCCATCTCGGCCCTGTCGCTGACCATGCAGCAGGCGATGCTCTACACCTTCTTGCTGATCATGCCGCTGATGCTGCTCTCGGGCCTGTTCACGCCGGTGCGCAACATGCCCGAGGTGCTGCAGCTCGCCACCTACGCCAATCCGCTGCGCTTCGGCATGGACATCGTGCGCCGCGTCTATCTCGAAGGCGCGGGCCTCATCGACATCTGGCGCCAATTCATCCCCCTGCTGGTGCTGGCCGCCACCACGCTGCCGCTGGCGGCCTGGTTGTTCCGCAACCGCTTGTCATGACTATCAAAAACATAGCTGCTTGCGCTTGCTGCATAAGGGCTAGAGGCCCATTCAACCCATAAAAGGAATCACCGCCATGGCCCATCGCCTTGCACCGCTGGTCATTGCCATCGCCTCGATCATTCTGGCCGGTTGCACCACCGTCGGCCCCGATTACGCCACCCCCAAGTCCTCCGCGCCCGATGACTGGACAAGCTGGCGCAGCGGCGATGCTGCGCTGCACATCCCGCTGGAAGCCGCGCAGGCGCTGCCAACCCCGTGGTGGCAGGCATTCAACGACGCAACGCTCGATGCATTGCAGCGACGTGCTTTCGAGGCCAGCCCTGACCTGCAAACGGCCGCGCTGCGCTTCGCCCAGGCACGCGCCCAGCGCAGCACGGTGGCCGCGCAGCGCGGGCCGGAAGTCAACGCCAGCGGGAGCGCCACCCGCCAGCGCCAGAGCGAGAGCGGTGCCAGCACGCGCATGATCGGCATCATGGGGGCCGGCCCGGGCGTGACCGAGCTGCTGGCCGAGCCGTTCACGCTGTACCAAGCCGGTTTTGATGCTTCGTGGGAGCTGGATTTGTGGGGCCGCGTGCGCCGCTCCGTGGAAGCTGCCGACGCCGATGTCGACCAACAGGCTGCGCTGCTGGACCTGGCCCGCGTCAGCCTGGCCAGCGATGTGGCGCGCAATTACTTCGAGCTGCGCACTGCCCAGCGGCAGATACGATTGATGCGCGAGGACATCGCCGCACTGGGAGATCGCGCCGGGCTGCTTCAAGCGCGTGTCGATGGCGGCGTGCTCGATCACACGGACTTGCAACGCCAGCGCGCCGAACTGGCCGCGCTCAAGGCGCAGCTGCCGCCGCTGCTGGCGCAAGAAGCCGCCAGCACCAACCAGATCGCCCTGCTGCTGGGCGAGCGCCCCGGTGCGCTGCAGGCCGAACTTGCGCCGAGCGAAGCTGACGCCAGGACTGCGCTGCCCGACCTTGCCCTCGGCCTGCCTTCGGAAGTTGCGCTGCGTCGCCCCGACATCCGTGCCGCCGAAGCGCGCCTGCACAGCGCAACCGCCAACATCGGCATTGCCAAGGCCAATCTGTATCCCAGCATCCGGCTGGGTGCGAAGTTCGGGTTCGAGTCCTACCTGAGCGGCGAATTTTCCGATTGGGGTAGCCGCGCCTGGTCAGTCGGCCCCAGCCTCAACCTGCCGATCTTCGATCATGGCCGGCGCACAGCCACCGTGCAATTGCGCGAGCTGCAACAACAGGAAGCGGCGGTGAACTACCAGACAACCGTGCTGAAAGCCTGGCAGGAGATCGACGATGCGCTTTCCGCCTACGGCGCCGAACT
>JAJTBK010000318.1 GCA_021286965.1 Comamonadaceae bacterium
GAGCATGAAATCAAAATGCGCCGCCGTGGCCTGTACCACCTGCGCCACGGCAGTGGCTGCTGGCGGCTGTGCCAGCGCCTGGGCCACGGCTTGCAGCATGGCTTGCGCATCCCCCACGGGGAAGAAGCGCACGGCGCCATCGAGTTGCGCCGCGTGCTCGGCCATGTCCACGCTGGCTTCGGACACCACGGGCACGCCCAACGCCAGGCATTCGTAGATGCGCGTGGTTTCGAGCAAAGCCCCTTCGTAGTAGTGCAGATTGACCACGACCTTGGCGCCTGCCACAGCCCGGCGCAGCGCAGGGCCAAACAAATTACCTTCAATGCGCACCGCAAAGCGCTCGCCCAGCGCCTGCAACAAGGCTTTGCGACGGGGAGCGTTGACATCGCCGTAGAACAGCACGTCGCAATGGGTATCGGGCTCGATGGGGGCTTCGCCTTGCTGCTGCAGCCATTGTGCGTACTCTGGCAGGCCCCCAATCGGCACCCAGTAGGTGTGCGGGTAGCGAATGCCCTTGCCTTCCAGGTACCCCAGATTGGTCTGCGCGTAGTCCCACACAGCCAAGGAGTTTTCCAGCACTTGCAGGTATTCCGGCGTGAACCAGCGCGAGCTGACCGACTGTTCCATCTGGAAGGCGATGCGTTTTTCACCCGGCGGCAGCCGCTTGAACATTTGCGGGCAGATGACGACATACAGGTCCAGCGCAAAGTCGGGGGGCACGGCGTCAAACACCTGGATGCTCAGCCCCGCCTGCTGCAGCGCCCGTGCCACGAGGTGTGCTACGTACAGGGTGTGCGGCGTGGCCATGATGCCCACGCTGCGCACACCACCCTGGGCACGACGGGCCAATGCCTGGGCCTGTGCACTTTCACGCCGCAACTCTGCAGCCCGAGCACGCAGCCCTTGCCAATCACCCCGCAGTACATAGCCCAAGCCACCGCGCGCACGCTTTGCCAGACGCCAGGCGGCTCCCACCCCCAGGCGCCGCGCAAAGCGCCCCGCAGCGCGCAGGCTGGCCGTGGCCCGCCAGCTGCGCGATTGGTAGAGTTTTTGCAGTTCTTGCTGGGTTTGGGTCAACTGCTCGGCACTGCATTGCTGCGCCTGTTGAGCTTGGGTCAACTGCGCGGCGGTACGCTGCTGCGCCTGCTGGACTTGGGCCAGCTGCTGCGCCGTGCTCTGCTGCTCCTGCTGGACCTGGGCCAGCTGCTGCGCCGCGCGTTGGGCTGCTTGTTGCTGCTCTCGTTGCAGCGCCAAAATGGTCTGGTCTTGCTGTTCTATCCATTGGTGACGCTGGGCACCGGCGTGCTTTTCAGCCTCGGCCTGGGCCTGGGCGTCACGGCACTGCACTTGCAACGCCAAGACTTCAGCACGCCGCTCCAGCCGCGCGCCCAAGAGTCCAAAAAATTGCTGCGCCTGGATTCCCATTTCCGGCTTTTGGCAAAGCTCCAGCAAGGCCGGTGGCTGCTGCGCACCCACCAGGAGCACGCCCAGTCCGTTGCTGTGTGCAAACTCAAAGGAGGGGTAGCGCCCAGCCAATTCGGCCCAGAGTCGATACACGCCAAAGTCGCCCTGGCGCACGGCGCTGTCATGAAAGAGCACGACGGCGCGCTCGGAGAGCTTGGGCAGCCAGGTTTCAAAATCGTGTCGGACAGCCTCGTAGGTGTGCAGTCCGTCGATGTGCAGCAGGTCAATGCTGCCGTCGGCAAATTGGGGCAATGCTGCATCAAAGGTCATACGCAGCAAGGTGGAAAAACGCTGGTAATGGGGGTCGTGGGCTTTTTTCAGGGCCTCATAGATATGGTTGCCGTACAGGCCAGCGTGGGCATCGCCCTCCCAAGTGTCGATGGCATAGGTTCGGGCAGCCAGCCCCTGCTGCGCCATGGCTTGGCAAAACGCCAGGTAGGAGATGCCAGAGTACGCCCCAAGCTCTACAAAACTGCGCGGCTGCTGCACCGCGACCAACCAGGAGGCAAACGGAATATGCCCAGCCCAAGGGGCAGGCGAGGTGAGGTGGTACGGCTCCATGAAGGAGGCCGGATGAAGCAAATTCATGGTCACAAAGAGGCTGGCTGGGGGGCTGGCAGATCGGCAACGGACTGGCTGTACAGCTCAATGCACGCCATCGGAATGCCCACCAGGCCGGCACTGGCGCTGGTGGACTCGGAGCGGAAAGTCAGGGCATCAAAGATCCACTGGTGCTGGACATGCTCCTGCTGGGTGCCGTCGGCAATCGCAATGGTGATGCTGTAGTCGCCGACAGGCAGGCGTGGCATCTGGAAGACAAAGCGCGCCCGCAACAACTCGCCCACAGGACAGGCGTGGGGCCGGTCGGCATAGGCAAGGTACGTATTGTCGCCAAACAGGGCCTGTCCCAAGCGGTCTTTGACGACAAAGCCAACGATGGGCTGGTGCAAATCCTGCAGGGCCAGGGCGTCGATATGCAAGGCAACCTCCTCCCCCCCCACAGCCCAGGCCAAGGGTGCGCCCGCCTGGTCACACAATTGCACGCTGAGCACTTTGCTGCCCCCCTGGCCGAATGCTGGCGCATCCGCAGAGAAGGAGAACAGGCGCAGATCGTTGCGCAGGTTGCTGGCATTGAGGTACGGCAGGCGCTGATCCTGGCGTGCGGCATCGGGCACGGCCAATAAGGCCCGAGCGTGCTCGGCATTGTGGCTGGCCTGCTGCTCAGGGCTGCTCTCGCCTTGCTGGGCTTCATAAAACGCCTGGAGATAGTGCTCGCTGACATCTTTGGGCGAGCCACTTTCGCGCACCTGCCCACCATCGAGCCAAATGGCATGGTTGCACAGCCCCTTGACGGCAGCCGTATCGTGGCTCACGAACAATACCGTACCGTGCGC
>JAJTBK010000322.1 GCA_021286965.1 Comamonadaceae bacterium
TTTGTGTTTGAGGCTCAAGCGCAGGAGGAGCCATCAAACTTCAACGGCGTGTTCTTCGTCCGGCACGGCAACAAGTTGGACGAGGTCGTAACGACCCAATACGGCGAGTTGTTCAAGAGGTTCCTCGCTGGCATGTAGGCAGTTCGACTGACTTAGTTCGATCGCTCTTCCATTCACGCCCCGGCAGTCCTTGGCGAAATCTTCGGTGAACTAGGTTCGAAAGGATCGCCATGCCAATCCAGTGCGTAGTCAGACCTTCGCTGATGACTGCTTCTGGCCGAAATCACCTATCACAAAACCATCAACCTCTGCGTAGCCCGCGTCGTCGCCACATAAACCACCCGCGCCTCCAACGCTGCGTCCTGGTTTTCCGCACCCTTTGCCTGATGGCCTCCATGCCCGGTCGTTACCGCCACCACCGGCCACTCCAGGCCCTTGCTGGCATGCATGGTCATGACCTGGATGGCATCTTCTTCCGGACGAAACTCTCCGGTGCGTTTGCGCACGCGGTGCGGTAGCGCCTTGCGCGCCAGGGCGGTGGCGCATGCGTCCAATTCCCGGTGATGGCGGCACAGCACGGCCATGTCGCCCCAGGCGTGGCCCTGGGCGTGCTGGTCGGCCAGCAGTTCGGCCATGCGGGCAAAGCGCTCGGGCAGCGTGGGCAGGTCGATGACGATGGGCTCCGGGCCTTCGCGGCCGCAGCTGAGCGGCTGCAGCAGAGGGATGCCGTCGTCGCCGCCTTCGGCGTTCTCGGGCCTCAGCATGTCGCCAGCCATGCGGTGGGCCAGCTGCAGGATTTGCCGCGTGTTGCGGTAGTTGATCTTCAGGATGGTGGTGCGGCCCATGGCTTGGATGCCGACGCTTTTCAGGCTGAAGTTCTTTTTCCTGCTGCGGTCGTAGATGCTTTGCGCGTCGTCGTAGAGCAGCAGCAGGCTGTTGGTGGCTGGGTCGACCATCTGTGTGACGAGTCTGAGCCATTCAGGCGCGAAGTCGTGGCCCTCGTCGATGAGGATGGCGTGGTACTGCCCGGCGGGGATGTGGCCCGCGTCCACGCCGGTGATGACGCGCTGCACGTATTCCTGCATCAGCCGATCCACGGGCCAGCTGCGGGTGTCCTGCGGCAGCAGGTTGTACGTGACCAGCTGGTCGCGGCACCATTTGTGGAAGTGGCGCACGTGCACGCGCTCGGCCAGCCCCTTGGCCTGCATGGTGGCGGCCAGCTTGACGGCCAGCGGCTCGTTGTAGCAAAGGACGAGGATGGGTTTGCTGCCCGGACCTTGCATCTGCGCCAGGTGCTCGACGTGGTAGCCCAGGATCATGGTCTTGCCCGAGCCGGCCACGCCGTGGATGACGCGGTGGCCGTCGCCCAGGCTGCGGGCGAGCTGCTCCTGCTGCAGGTCCATCACCCGCATGATGTCGGGTAGCTGGGCGTCTTCGTCGTCTGCGCCGAACAGGCTTTGCTGCTGCGGCACGCGCACTTCAGGGAACAGAATCCAGCGCACGCGGTCGAGCTGCGGCAGCGTGATGGCCCCTTTGGGGCCGAAGCTGTGCGGAAACATGGCCCACAGCCGCTCCTGAAAGGCCTCGGCGTCCACCCCCTCGACCATCTCGTCCTTGCAGATGGCGAGGTGCGAGGGAATGGCCTCGCCCAGGCCAGCGCCCTCGAACTGCCTGCGCGTGATGTGGGTGAAGACGACGCCGTGGCCCCAGGGAAAGGCCAGCTTGCCCTGGTACGGCCCCGCGCCCTGCACCAGCTGCGGGTCGCGCTCCAGCGCGTTGACGACCTGGATGGCGCAGTGCCGTGCCTGCTGCAATGGGCTGATGACGACCTTGAGCTGGCCGTCGGGCGCAATCTCGAAGCGCTCGCGCGTGGCGCTGCGGATGGTGTCCAGCCGCCAGTCCTTCACCTCCAGAATCAGTGCGCCACGGCGCGGGTGCAGCACCACGAAATCGGGCCGCGTCTGCTTGGGGCCGATGGGCACGTCCCACCACAGCAGGTAGTCGTCTTCGAGTTTTTGCTCCAGCCGCTCGGCCAGTCTGCGTTCGCCCGACTGCATGCGCCCTGCGCATGCGCCGAGGGCCGGAATCAACGTCGCCATGCCATCTCCCTGCCCACCTCAACTTGTTTCACTCGGAAACATTTTATCGATGGCGACGGCAAGAACGGCCGCCGGAGCACGCCTCAGGCGTTCACCCCAAATGCGCCCCCAGCGCCCCCGCCAGGCCGAACATGCCGATGCGGTCCTGCCCCAGCACGGCGCGCAGCTTGTCGTCGGCGACGATCTGGCGCTTGTCCTGCGGGTCTTGCAGGTTGTGGGCGCGGATGTATTCCCACAGCTTCTTGACCGCCTCGGGGCGGGTCACCGGCGCGTCGCCGATCACCGCGGCGAGTTGCGGGCTGGGCGTCTTGCCGGCGGCAGTGCTGGGCTTGCGCGTGGCCTTTTTTGCAGAGGCTTTTTTGGCTGCAGCGCTTGTTCTGCCTGCGCCTGCAGCTCCTGTTTTGGGAGCAGCGGTTTTGCGCGGCGGGTATTTGCTGTCGCGCTGCTCGAACTCAAAGTTGACCTTGCCGGCGTCCTTGTCCCACACGAGGAAGGCCTTGAACGCGCGGCGCGTGCGGTTGGAGATGAACTTGTCGAGCAGGTCGGTCTTGCCGGTGGCCAGCAGCTTGTGCATCTGCTCGCGCTCCACGGGCTGCTGCA
>JAJTBK010000345.1 GCA_021286965.1 Comamonadaceae bacterium
TGGATGTGGAACATACCTAGCTGCTGTCCAGTCGCGGGGCGGTTTCAGTTGAGGGCATTGCGGTAGTGATGGGTGTCGGTACGGTACAGGCCGCGCCGTAACTCCATCGGAACATCGTTGTAGGTATAGGCCAGGCGCTCGACCGAGAGCAGCGGCGTGGCGCAGTCTACGGCCAGCAGTTGCGCCTGTTCGGCGTCGGGCAGCACGGCGCGCAATTTTTCTTCGGCGCGCACCATGCGCACGCCGAAATCGAGCTCGAACATGGCGTACGTGGCGCCGGGGTAGGCGGCCATGTGCTGCGCGCTCAGGCCCTTGAAGGCGTGGCCGGGCAGCCAGATGTCCTCCAGGATGGTGGGGGTGCCGGCAAAGTCGAGCACGCGGCGCACCTGCATGGCGGCGTCGCCGGTGCGCAGTTGCAGCAGGCGCGCCACTTCGGCGCTGGCGCGCACGCGCTTGCAGTCGATGATGCGCCGCTGCGCCGGGCCTTCCTCGCTGGCGTCGCCCTGGTCGGGCTGCAGGCGCAGGAAACGGTACTGCACCTGCTGCTCGGCGTGCGTGGCGACGAAGGTGCCCTTGCCCTGGCGGCGCACCACCAGGTTGTCGGCAGCGAGCTCGTCGATGGCCTTGCGCACCGTGCCCTGGCTGACGCGAAAGCGCGCCGCCAGCTCCATCTCGCTCGGGATGGCCTCGCCCGGCTTCCACTCGCCGGCCTGCAGGCTCTGCAGGATCAGGCCCTTGATCTGCTGGTACAACGGGCTGAAGGCCGGGGTGACCGGGCCCGCGCTGCTGGGCGCAGCGGCGGCTTCCGGAGGGGCGGGGAGGGTCTGGGTCATGGGCAGCAAGCGAAGGGCGCGCCATCGTGCACCACAGTCCGCTGAATGTCCAATCATATCTTATATAAGACATAAGACAAATTGACGTAAGCCCGGTTTCGGCAGTACACTCAGCGCCTGTTTTGCAGGGCGCGTGCTGCTGGTGACAGACGTTGGTGCGGCCTTGCACCGCACCGTTTTTTTACCCCTGATCGGAGTCTCACCATGAGCAAAAAGCCCGTCCGCGTGGCCGTTACCGGCGCTGCTGGCCAAATCGGTTATGCCCTCCTGTTCCGCATCGCCTCCGGCGAAATGCTGGGCAAGGACCAGCCCGTCATCCTGCAATTGCTCGAAATCCCGGACGAAAAGGCCCAGAACGCGCTCAAGGGCGTGATCATGGAACTCGAAGACTGCGCCTTCCCGCTGCTCGCCGGCATCGAGGCCCACGCCGACCCCATGACCGCCTTCAAGGACACCGACTACGCCCTGCTCGTCGGCGCCCGTCCGCGCGGCCCCGGCATGGAGCGTGCCGACCTGCTGGCCGCCAACGCCCAGATCTTCACCGCCCAGGGCAAGGCCCTGAACGCCGTGGCCTCGCGCAACGTGCGCGTGCTGGTGGTCGGCAACCCCGCCAACACCAACGCCTACATCGCCATGAAGAGCGCGCCGGATCTGCCACGCGAGAACTTCACCGCCATGCTGCGCCTGGATCACAACCGCGCTGCCTCGCAAATCGCGACCAAGATCGGCTGCGCCGTGGGCGACATCGAGAAGCTGGCCGTGTGGGGCAACCACTCGCCCACCATGTACGCCGACTACCGTTTCGCCACCGTGAACGGCAAGTCCGTCAAGGACACCATCAACGACCACGAGTGGAACGCCAATGTGTTCCTGCCCACCGTGGGCAAGCGTGGCGCCGCCATCATCGCCGCCCGTGGTCTGTCGTCGGCCGCTTCGGCCGCCAACGCCGCCATCGACCACATGCGCGACTGGGCCCTGGGCACCAACGGCAAGTGGGTCACCATGGGCATCCCGTCCAACGGCGAATACGGCATCCCCAAGGATGTGATGTTCGGCTACCCCGTGACCTGCGAAGGCGGCAAGTACACCATCGTCAAGGATCTGCCGATCGATGCCTTCAGCCAGGAATGCATCAACAAGACCCTGGCCGAGCTGCAGGGCGAGCAGGACGGCGTGAAGCACCTGCTGTAAAAATGATAGCTGCTCGCGCTTGATGTGTAAGGGTTTGGGTGCTAAATGTGCGCCAAACCCTTGTCAGGCCTGCGCAAGCAGCTCTCTTTTTAATAGGAGCGTTCCCAGAGACATCCTGTGGCGGCCTGCCGCCGGCGACCGCCACACGATTTTTTTGCCGCCACCTTTCCTGTTCCGATGACCGTCGCCCCCCACCCCCGAGAGATCTTGCTTGGCGCCCAGGCTGCGGCCCTCTCTTTGCCGGTGTGTGACCACTACAGCGGCGTGCCGCAGCGGATGCGCAAAAGCCTGGAGCTGCAGGCGCAGATGCAGGCGGAATTCGGCCGCTGCATGTTCGACGTCACGCTCGACTGCGAGGACGGAGCCCCCGTCGGCCAGGAGCGAGCCCATGCCGCGCTCGTGGCGCAGCTCGCCCTGCAGGCGCCCGCCGGTGCGCGCGTGGCCGTGCGGGTGCACCCGGTCGATCACAGCGCGTTTGCCGCCGACGTCGACACCATCGCCGGCCAGGCCGGTGCGCGCCTGACGCACCTGATGCTGCCCAAGGTCGAAAGTGTGGACGACATCCTGCACGCCGAGCGCGCGTTGCAGGCTGCCGGCGCACCAGCGCTGGCGCTGCACGCCCTCATCGAGTCGCCCGCCGCCGTGCAGCGCGCCTTCGATATTGCCGCCCACCCGCGCGTGCAAAGCCTGAGTTTTGGCCTGATGGATTTCGTCTCGGCCCACGGCGGCGCCATCCCGGCCGCCGCCATGGGCGCGGCCGGCCAGTTCAGCCATCCGCTGGTGCTGCGCGCCAAACTCGAAATCGCCAGCGCCTGCCACGCCCATGGCAAGGTGCCGGCGCACTGCGTCGTCACCGAATTTGCCGATGCCGCCGTACTGCAGGCCGCCGCGCACCGCGCCGCCAGCGAGCTGGGCTACACGCGCATGTGGAGCATCCACCCGGCGCAGATTCGCCCCATCCTCGCCGCCTTTGCGCCCGAGGCCAGCGCCGTCGAGGAAGCTGCACACATCCTGCTGGCCGCCGCTGCGGCCGACTGGGCCCCCATCAGCCACGCCGGCGTGCTGCACGACCGCGCCAGCTACCGCTACTACTGGCAGCTGCTCGAACGCGCCCAGCAAACCGCTCAGGCATTGCCGGCAGGGGTAAAGCCATGGTTCTATGATGCGGGCCCTTCTCTTTCTCCGTCGAGTTCGTCATGAAAAAGCTCCTCGCCTGCGCGCTCCTGCTGACCCCCTTGCTGGCCCTGGCCGCACCAGATCAGCCCGTCGCCAAGGACAGCAAAGCCAGCACCAAAACCGCCAAGGTTGCGAAAAGTGCCAAAAACAGCCAGGCGCCAGCGCCGGCAGCGGCCAAAAAATCGGTTGCCATCCAGCACGCCAAGGCGGTCCCGGCCACCACCAAGCACAAGACGGCGCAGCGCACCGGCGCTGCCGCCACGGCTGCTGCGGTGGCTGCTGCCGTCGCTGCCACCGAGGCCGACGCCAAGAGTGTCGAACTCGCGCCCGAGCAAATGGCGATTGCCGAGCAGGTGCACACCGGCGCCATCGCCTGTGAGCTTGGCGCTTCGGTCAACGTCGCTGCCGACCCCAAGGCGCCCGGGCGCTTCAACGTCACCGGCAAGGGCTTTGCGTACCACATGACCCCGGTGTCGTCCGCCACCGGCGCCATCCGCCTCGAAGACACGCAGCGCGGCGCCGTCTGGCTGCAGATTGCCAACAAATCCATGCTCATGAACCAAAAACTCGGCCAGCGCCTGGCCGACGAATGCATGAGCCCGGCCCAGGTTGCCGTGGCCCAGGCCATGAAGACCAACCCCCCGCCAAGCCTGCTGGACAAGCCGGCGCCGGCGGAGCAATAAGTTTCGCTTGCCCCACTTTTGAAAACGACTGGAGAAAGACATGTTGAAAGCCTACCGCGACCACGTCGCCGAGCGCGCCGCCCTGGGCATCCCGCCGCTGCCCCTCGATGCCAAGCAGGTGGCCGAGCTGATCGAGCTGATCAAGAACCCGCCCGCCGGTGAAGCCGAATTCCTGCTCGACCTGCTGACCCACCGCGTGCCCCCGGGCGTGGACGACGCGGCCAAGGTCAAGGCCAGCTTCCTCGCTGCCGTGGCGCATGGCGACATCGCAGTCGGCCTGATCTCCAAGGCCAAGGCCACCGAGCTGCTGGGCACCATGGTGGGCGGCTACAACGTGCACCCGCTGATCGAGCTGCTCGACGACGCCGAAGTGGCGGGCGTGGCCGCTGCAGGGCTGAAGAAGACCCTGCTCATGTTCGACTACTTCAACGACGTCGCCGACAAGGCCAAGGCCGGCAATGCCAAGGCCAAGGAAGTGATGCAAAGCTGGGCCGACGCCGAGTGGTTCACCAGCCGCCCCGAAGTCGAGAAAAAAATCACCGTCACCGTCTTCAAGGTGCCGGGTGAGACCAACACCGACGACCTCTCGCCCGCGCCCGACGCCTGGAGCCGCCCCGACATCCCGCTGCACTACCTGGCCATGCTGAAGAACACCCGTCCCGACGCGGCCTTCAAGCCCGAGGAAGACGGCAAGCGCGGCCCCATCCAGTTCATC
>JAJTBK010000355.1 GCA_021286965.1 Comamonadaceae bacterium
GCGCACGCTGCGCTCGGCCAGGATGACAAAGCCGCTGACGTAGCTGGCGGCGAGCTTTTGCAGCCCCAGGCCCACGCCCACGCCCACCGCCCCGCCAAGCACCGAGAGCGTGGACAGGTCGATGCCCACCGACGAGGCCGCCACCAGCAGGCCGACGAACAGCAACAGCGCCCGCACGCCATTGGCCAGCGCCTTGCGCAGCGACAGGCTGTCGCCCGAAGCCTGGCGCAGCAGGCGGTTTTCCAGCACCGCCGACAGCCACAGCGTCACCAGCAGCACCACCCCCGTCGTCACCAGCCCTTCGAGCAGGGTGCGCAGCGACAGGGTGCTCGTGCCCACCTTCCAGCGGATGTCGTCGAGATCGCTCAGCAGCACCGGCAACAGCCCCGTGACCCACAGCGCCATCGCCACCCAGGCGAGCCAGGAGATGGTCTGCTCCAGCGGCGGCACCCAGGGCGCACGCGGAAACGCCAGCTGCAGCACCTTGGCGCCGACGCGCACCACCACCAGCGCCAGCAGCACCGGAATGGCGAGGCGGAACGCCGTCGCCGGCAACCACTGCAAGAGCAGCGCGCGCGCCAGGTAGGCGCTGCCCAGCAGCGCCAGCGGGAACAGCACGCCGTCGATCACGCGCCGGCCAAAGAACATCGAGCGCGGATCGTTGTGGTAGAGCTTTTTGCGCAGCAGCGCCACCAGCAGCCAGGCCAGGGCGGCGCAGACGGCCAGCGCTCCGAGCTCGATCAGGATGGAGGGTTGGGCAAAATCGTGCAGCCAACGGCCGAAGTCTTCAAACACCGGGGGGTTGGCGGCGGCGGTCATGCGGTTTTCCAGGCAGGCGCACGTTTTTCGGCAAAGGCGCGCGCGCCCTCCTGGGCGGCGGCGTCCATCATGTTCACGGCCATGCTCTGGCCGGCGAGCTGGTAGGCCGCCGCCAGGCCGAGCTCACGCTGCTGGTACACCAGGGCCTTGCCCATGGCCAGCGCCGCACGCGGCTTGGCGACGATGGCGTCGAGCAACTGCGCCAGCTCGGCATCGAGCTGCTCGGGCGGCGCCACGCGGTTGACCAGGCCGTGCTGCAGCGCCTGGGCGGCGTCGATGAAGTCGCCGGTGAACAGCATCTCCAGCGCCGGCTTCAAGGGCATGGCGCGCACCAGCGGCACGCTGGGCGTGGCGCAGAACAGGCCGTAGTGGATGCCGCTGGTGGCAAAACGCGCCTCGGTGCTGGCCACCGCCAGATCGCACTGCGCCACCAGCTGGCAGCCCGCCGCCGTCGCCAGGCCGTGCACGCGGGCAATCACCGGCACCGGCAACTGCACCAGCGCCAGCATGACGCGCGCGCACTGCGCAAACAGCTGCTGGTAGTAGGCCAGCTCGGGCTGCTGCGCCATTTCCTTGAGGTTGTGGCCGGCGCAAAACGCCTTGCCCTGCGCCGCCAGCACCACGGCGCGCGCCGCCGGGTCGCCCGCCACCTGGGCCAGCGCTGTCTGCAGCGCCGCCAGCATGGCCTCGCCCAGGGCGTTGAAGCGCGCCGGGTCGTTCAGGGTGAGGGTATAGACGCCGCGCGCGTCGCGCGCCACGTCGAGCAGCGAAGAAGTAGGATCGGTCATAGCCGACCGATTTTAGAGATCCGCGAGCACGCGCACATGCGCCTCGACGCTGCGCGCCAGCGGATCCATGACGTAGCCGCCCTCCAGGCACGAGACGATGCGCCCGCCGCACAGGCGCCGCGCCACGTCCTTGATGCGCTGCGTGATCCAGGTGAAGTCGGACTCGGTCAGGCCGAGCTGGCCCATGTCGTCGTCGCGGTGGGCGTCAAAGCCGGCGCTGACGAAGATCATCTCGGGCCCGAACTCCTCCAGGCGCGGCACCCACATCATTTCGACGATTTCGCGGATGTCCATGCCGCGTGTGTACGCCGGCACCGGCACGTTGCACATATTGGCCGCCGGGTTGTGGTCGCCGCTGTAGGGGTAGAAAGGGTGCTGGAAAAAACTGCACATCAGCGCGCGCTCGTCGCCCGCCAAAATATCTTCCGTGCCGTTGCCGTGGTGCACGTCGAAGTCGATCACGGCCACGCGCTGCAGGTTGTGGCGCTGCAGCGCGTACTTGGCGGCCACGGCGACGTTGTTGAAAAAGCAAAAGCCCATGGCCTTGCTGCGCGTGGCGTGGTGGCCGGGCGGGCGCACCAGGCAAAAGGCGTTTTCCAGCTCGCCGGCGAGCACGGCGTCGGTCGCCGCCATGGCAGCGCCGGCGGCGCGCAGCGCCGCCGTCCAGGTGTGGGCGTTGATGGAGGTGTCGGGGTCCATGGGCGTGTGCGCCGGGCCGCCGGCGTCCTGCTCCTCGACCAGGCGCAGCGTCAGGCCGCGCAGCGCCGCCACGTGCAGGCGGTCGTGCGCCAGCTCGATATCGTTCAGGGAGGCCAGCGGCGCCTCGCGGTGCTCCAGCGCGTCGCTCACGCCCGTGACCAACAGGCGGTCTTCAATGGCATCGAGCCGCGCCGGACATTCCGGGTGGCCGGGGCCCATTTCGTGCTTCCAGCAATCGCGGTGGGTGAAATACCCCGTCTTACTCACAGTTGTCTCCCCAGCCTTGTTTTTCGGCTAACGTCACACCCATGCATGAACAACAAACCATCGCATCTCTGCTGAATCAGCTTAACACGGTGATCGTAGGGAAAAGCTTACAAATTCGGGACTGTGTCACCTGTTTGCTCGCCGGTGGCCACCTGCTGATCGAGGACGTTCCGGGCGTCGGCAAAACCACCCTGGCGCACGCCCTGGCGCGCAGTTTTGGGCTGTCGTTTGCGCGCGTGCAGTTCACCGCCGACCTGATGCCCAGCGACCTCACCGGCCTGTCGATCTACGAGCGCGGGCGCGAGGGTTTTGTCTTTCACCCCGGGCCGGTGTTCACCCAGGTGCTGCTGGCCGACGAGATCAACCGCGCCAGTCCGAAGACGCAAAGCGCGCTGCTCGAAGCGATGGAGGAAAAGCAGGTCACCATCGAAGGCCAGACCCGGGCGCTGCCGCAGCCGTTCTTCGTCATCGCGACGCAAAACCCGCTCGACCAGCTCGGCACCTTCGCCCTGCCCGAGAGCCAGCTCGACCGCTTCCTGATGCGCATCGCCCTGGGCTACCCCGACCGCGCCGCCGAGCGCCTGCTGCTCTCAGGCCAGGATCGGCGCGACCTGCTCGACACCCTGCCCGCGCTGCTCACGCCACAGAGCCTGGCGGCGCTGCAGCAGCAGGTGCGCGCCGTGCACGCCAGCGATGCGCTGCTGGCCTACGTGCAAGACCTGCTCGACGCCACGCGCTCGGGGCGCTGGTTCGTGCAGGGCCTGTCGCCGCGCGCCGGCATGGCACTGCTGCGCGCGGCCAAGGCGCGGGCGCTGATCGAGGGGCGCGACTACGTCGCCCCGGACGACGTGCAGGCCATCTGCGCCCAAACCATGGCGCACCGCCTGGTGCCCGTGGGCGAGGCCGGGCGCGCTGCCGTGGCCCAGGTGCAGGCCATGGTCGAAGCCACGCCCCTGCCCTGACCCGCAGGCCGCCCCCATGCGACAGCGCCTCCTGGCCCCCCTGCGCCGCTGGTGGCTCGCGCGCCTGCCAGCCACCGACCAGCTGCAGCTGACGCAGCGCAACGTCTACATCCTGCCCACCGGCGCCGGCGCCATGCTGGCGCTGACGCTGCTGGCGCTGCTCATTGCCGCCATCAACTACCAGCTCAACCTGGGCTACCTGCTGACCTTCGCCCTGGCCGGCAGCGCCGCCAGCAGCATGGTGCTGTGCCACGCCACGCTGCGCGGCCTGCAGCTGCACCTGCTGCCGCCCGAGCCGCAGTTCCTGGGCCAGGTCGCGCGCCTGACGGTGCAGCTGCACAGCAGCGCACGCCGCCCACGCTACGGCATTGGCCTGGCGCCGCGCCCCGAGGACGGCCAGGCGCCGTCCTGGGCCTATTGCGACGTGCCGGCGCAGGGCATGGCGCAGCTGCAGATCGGCTTTGCGCCGCAGCACCGGGGCTGGCACCGGCTGCCGCTGCTGACGGCGCAAACGCGCTTTCCGCTGGGTATTTTCCGCGTCTGGTGCTGGTGGCAGCCCGCAGCGCAGCTGCTGGTCTACCCCGCGCCCGAGGCGCACCCGCCGCCCCTGCCCGCAGGCCAGCCGCGTGCCGGCGACGGGCGCAGCCACAGCGGCGGCAGCAGCGGCGAGTTTGACGGCGTGCGCCCCTACCGCCGGGGCGACCCGCTCAAGCAGCTGGTGTGGAAAAAAGCCGCCCAGGCCTTTGCCAGCGGCAGCCAGGCCCTGGTGAGCCGCGACGCGCAGCACAGCCAGCAGCTGGACCTGTGGCTGGACGTGAACCACTGCGGCCTGGCCGCGCCCGAGGCGCGCATCGCCCGCGTCACCGCCTGGGTGCTGCAGGCCGAGCGCCTGGGCCTGCGCTGGGGCCTGCGCCTGCCCGGCGGGGCGCAGATGGCCCCCGGCAGCGGCGCACAGCACCAACGCCGCTGCCTGGAGGCGCTGGCCCTGTGCTAAATCAGCCTCAAACCCATACACAGCAAGCGCTACCAGCTATTAAATTCATAGTATGTTGAGCCCCCTCCTGCGCCCTGCCACCTGGCAACACCTGCCGCGCGAGAGCCGCGACACGCTGTTCCTGCTCGCCCTGTGCGCCTGGCTCGTGCTGCCCCTGGCCTGGCAGCTGCCGCCCTGGGTGCCGCTGGCCAGCGCCGCCTTGCTGCTGTGGCGCGCGCAGCTGGCCTGGCGCGGCCGGCCCCTGCCCCGGCGCCGCACCATGCTGGCGCTGGCCGCGCTGGTGCTGGCGGCCACCCTGGCCGAGCACCGCAGCATCCTCGGGCGCGACGCTGGCGTCAGCTTCGTGGTGCTGCTGCTGGCGCTCAAGACGCTGGAGATGCACGCGCGGCGCGACGCCATGGTGGTGTTCTTTCTGGGCTTCTTCGTGCTGGTGGCGAACTTTCTGTTCTCGCAAAGCCTGCCTGTGGCCGCCGCCATGCTGCTGGCGCTGCTGGGCCTGCTCACGGCCCTGGTCAACGCCCACCTGCCCGTCGGGCGCCCGCCGCTGCGCCAGTCGCTGCGCCTGGCGGGCCAGATGCTGCTGTGGGGCACGCCGCTGACGGCGGCGCTGTTCCTGCTCTTTCCGCGCGTGGCGCCGCTGTGGGGCCTGCCCCAGGACGGCCTCAGCGGCAAAAGCGGGCTCTCGGGCGAAATGCGCGTGGGCGACATCGCCAGCCTGGCGCTCGACGACAGCGTGGCGCTGCGCCTGCGCTTTCTCACCCCCGGCGGCCAGCCGCCGGCGCAGTCGGCGCTGTACTTTCGCGGCCCGGTGCTCGAACAGTTCGATGGCCGCGAATGGCGCCAGGCCCATGCCCGGGTGAGCGAGGCCGCCGCGCTGCAGGTGCAAGGTGCGCCCGTGCCCTACGAGGCCACGCTCGAACCCCTGCAGCTGCCCTGGCTGCTGCTGCTCGACGCCGCGCCCGAGCCCCCTGCCCTGCCCGAGGGCTGGCGCGCGCAGCGCAGCGCCGCGCAGCAGTGGCAAGTGCAGCGCCCCATCACCTCGGTGCTGCGCTACCAGGCCACGAGCTACCCCGATTTCCGCTACGGTCCGACGCACATGACGCCCGCCCTGGCCGCCCTCACGGCGCTGCCGCCGGGCAGCAACCCGCGCACCCGCGCCCTGGCCGCCAGCCTGCGCGCCAACCTGCCGCCGGGCGCCAACGACAACGCCGCGCTGGTGGCAGCGGCGCTGGCGCAGCTGCGCAGCGGCGGCTACCGCTACACGCTCGCCCCCGGCATCTACGGCGCCGACACCGCCGACGAATTCTGGTTCGAGCGCAAGGCCGGCTTTTGCGAGCACATCGCCTCCGCCTTTGCCGTGCTCATGCGCGCGGCGGGCGTGCCGGCGCGCATCGTCACCGGCTACCAGGGTGGCGACAAAAACCCGGTCGATGGCTACTGGAGCGTGCGCCAGAGCGACGCCCACGCCTGGGTCGAAGTCTGGCAAGAGGGCCAGGGCTGGCGGCGCGTCGATCCCACCAGCGCCGTGGCCCCGGACCGCATTGGCGAGCTCGCCCGCCTGCGCCCGCCGCCCACCCTGCTGGGCAACGCCATGGGCATCGTCCTCAGCCCCGGCCTGGCGCAGCAGCTGCGCGCGCTGTGGGAGGCAACCAACAACGGCTGGAACCAATGGGTGCTCAACTACACCCAGGCGCGCCAGCTCGACCTGCTGCAGCGCCTGGGCTTTAGCGCCCCGAGCTGGGCCGACCTGCTGCGCCTGCTCGCCGGCCTGATCGGGCTCGCCGGCCTGGCCGGCGCCCTCTGGGCCGCCTGGGAGCGCCAGCGCCGCGACCCCTGGGTGCGCCTGCTGGCGCAGGTGCGCCAGCGCCTGGCGCGCCGGGGCATCGTGCTCGCCGCGCACCTGCCGCCACGCGCCATGGCGGCCCAGCTGCAGGCACAATGCCCGCCGCCCCACCCCGAGGCCGAGGCGCTTGGCGCCTGGCTGCTGCAATTTGAGCGCGCCCGCTACGCCAAAGCAGGCCGCACCCCCGCTACCTCCTTGACCCTGCTGCGGCGCCAGCTGCGCCGCCTGCGCTGGCCCCACCGCCCTGCCCCACCATGAAACGCCTGCTCGCGATTGCTCCTTTTTTGATAGCTGCTAGCGCTTACCCCGTCAGCGCCAGCACCCCAAAAAACTCCAAAAACTACGCCCCCAAGCCGGCTGCGGCCACGCAGGGCAGCCACAGCTACGCCGGCAGCGCCCAGGCGCAGGCGTTTGCCGCCGAACTGGCCGAGCGCCATGGCCTGGAGCGCGCCTGGATCGACGCCGCCCTGGCGCAGGCGCGCTTTCTGCCGCGCGTGCCGCAGCTCATGCTGCCGCCAGCGCAGGGCCAGGCGAAGAACTGGCAGGCCTACCGCAGCCGCTTCGTCGAGCCCATCCGCATCCGCGCCGGGCTGCGCTTTTGGCAGGAGAACGCCGCCACCTTGGCGCGCGCCGAGGCCGAGTACGGCGTGCCGGCGCAGATCATCGTCGGCATCCTGGGCGTGGAGACGATCTACGGCCAGCACATGGGCGGCTTTCGCGTGCTCGATGCCCTGGCCACGCTGGCGTTTGACTTTCCCAGCGCCCACCCGCGCGCGGCCGAACGCCAGGCGTTTTTTCGTGGCGAGCTCGAACAGTACCTGCTGCTGTGCCAGCGCAGCGGCCAGGCGCCCGAGGCGCTGCGCGGCAGCTACGCCGGTGCCATGGGGCTGCCGCAGTTCATGCCCACCAGCTGGCAGCGCTGGGCGGTGGATTTTGACGGCGACGGCCGCATCGACCTGTTTCGCAGCAGCGCCGACGCCATCGGCTCGGTGGCCCACTACTTCAAGGCCCATGGCTGGGTCAGCCACATGCCCACGCACTACGCGCTGGAATTCGACGCCGCCGTGCTCGACCTGCCGACGCTGCTCGCGCCCGACATCCGCCCCACTTTCAGCGCCGCGCAAATGGCCGCCCTGGGCGCGCAGCCGCAGGGCGCCGGCGCCACGCACGCCGGGCCGCTGGCGCTGATCGCGCTGCAAAACGGCAGCGCGCCGCCGAGCTACGTGGCCGGCACGCAGAATTTTTACGTCGTCACGCGCTACAACTGGTCAAGCTACTACGCCCTGGCCGTGATCGAGCTGGGCGCGGCCATCGCGGCTGCACGTTAACGGTACGCGCTGACGGCAGGCCATCACCAGCGCTGCATTTACCAGCGCTGCATCTGGCAGCTGCTGGGCAGCTCGGCCTGCGCCGCCGTCAGCTGGCGCAGCACGCGAAAGCCGTAGCCCGAGCCTTCGACATCAAACGGCACCCCCGGCTGGCCCTGGCGCTGCATCACGCCCACCACCAGCGGCTGCTGGAACTGGTGGTCGAGCGCGCGCATGGCCCCGCCCTGGCCGGCGAGCTGCACCCGGGCCTGCTCCAGCGCGCGCGCCAGGGGTGCGGCCTCCAGGCTCTGGGCACGCTCCATGGCCTGGGCCAGGGCTTCGAGCATGAGCTGCATCCGCAGGTGCAAATAATCGTCCTGCGGCTGGGGAAAGCGCTGGCGAAACGCCTGGTAGAACGCCGCACTCTCGCGCCCGGGCAGATTCGGCAGCCATTCGGCCACGGCCAGCACCTTGCCCACGCCGGCCTCGCCCAGCGCCGCCGGCACGCCCAGGGCGTTGCCGTAGAAGGTGTAGAACAGGCCGTCGTAGCCCACCTCGCGCGCGGCCTTGACGAGCAGCGTCAGGTCGTTGCCCCAGTTGCCGGTGATGACGGCCTGCGCGCCGCTGGCCTTGATCTTGACGGCGTAGGGCACAAAGTCCTTGACCCGGCCCACGGGGTGCAGCTCGTCGCCAACGATGGCCACGTCCGGGCGCAGCTGCGCCAGCTGGCTGCGCGCCTGGCGCAGCACGGCCTGGCCAAAGCTGTAGTCCTGGCCGATGAGGTACACCTTGCGCAGCGCCGGCTGCGCGCGCAGCTCCTGCATGAGCGCCGCCAGGCGCATGTCGGCGCTGGCGTCGAAGCGAAAGTGCCAGAAGCTGCAGTTTTCATTCGTCAGGCTGGGCTCGACGGCAGCGTAGTTCAAAAACAGCACGCGCTTGTCGGGCTCGCGCTGGTTGTGCTTGTTGATGGCCGCCAGCAGCACCGCTGCCGTGGCCGAGGAATTGCCCTGCAGCACGATGCGCGCACCGGCGTCGATGGCGGCGCGCAGCGCGGCGAGCGCTTCCTCGTTCTGCCCTTTGCTGTCGTAGCGCAGCAGCTGCCAGGGGCGCGCACCACCGGGCAGCGGCACGCCGCCCCGGGCGTTCACGCGCTCGGTGCCCCACAGCAGGTTGCGGTACACGGCCTCGCCGGTGTTGGCAAAAGGGCCGGAAAAACTTTCGATCAGGGCCAGGGGGATGGGCGCAGGCGCCGGTGTGGGCGAGGCCGCCCCGGCACGCACGCCGGCGGCGGTGGCCAGGCCCGCCAGCAACGCCTGGCGGCGCAGTCGGTTCATGGTTTTTACTCTGTTTTTGATAGCTGCTCGCGCTT
>JAJTBK010000361.1 GCA_021286965.1 Comamonadaceae bacterium
CATGAACGCGCCCGCCCGCTGCCCCGCCCTGGTGCTTTCCGCCCTCGCTTCCGGCCAGGGCAAGACCACCGTGACCGCCGCCCTGGCGCGGCTGCACGCGCGCCAGGGCCGGCGCGTGCGCGTCTTCAAGTGCGGGCCCGACTACCTCGACCCGTACTGGCACCAGCTCGCCAGCGGCGCGCCGGTGGAGCAGCTCGACCTGTGGATGACCGGCCCCGAGGACTGCGCCGCGCGCCTGCACGCGGCGGCGAGGGAAGCCGACCTGGTCCTGGTCGAAGGCGTGATGGGCCTGTTCGACGGTGCCGACAGCGTGGCCGACCTGGCGCAGCGCTTTGGCATCCCGGTGCTGGCCGTGGTCGATGCCCGTGCCATGGGCGGCACGCTGGGCGCCGTGGCCCACGGCCTCAAAACCTTCCGCCCCGGCCTGCCCTGGGCCGGGGTGCTGGCCAACGGCGTTGCCGGTGCGCGCCATGCGCAGCTGCTGCAAGAGGGCTTGCCAGACGCGGCCGACTGGCTGGGCGCCCTGCCGCGCCTGGCGGGCGCGGGCGGCGGCCCGCTGCTGCCCGAGCGCCACCTGGGCCTGGTGGCCGCGCACGAGCTGCCCGACGCCCTGGCGCGCCTGGATGCCGCCGCCGACGCCCTGGCCGCCACGCCCCTGGGGCAGATGGACGCGGCCGCCCTGCAGCGCTTTGCCGTGGACTTTGCCCCACAGCCGCAGGCCGCCGCAGCGCCGCTGCTGGCCGGGCGCACCGTGGCCGTGGCGCGCGATGCGGCCTTCACCTTCATCTACCCGGCCAATGTGCGCACCCTGGAGCAGCTGGGCGCGCGCGTGGTGTTTTTCTCGCCCCTGGCCGGTGAGGGGCTGCCGCCGTGCGATGCCCTCTGGCTGCCCGGCGGCTACCCCGAGCTGCACGCCGAGCCCCTGGCGGCCCATACCCGATTGCAGCAGGACTTGCGCGCCCATGTGGCGGCGGGCAAGCCGCTGTGGGCCGAATGCGGCGGCATGATGGCGCTGGCCGAGGCCATCGACCTGCCCGATGGCCGCACGTTGCCCCTGTGGGGCCTGCTGCCCGGGCGCGTGACGCAGCAGCAGCGCCTGGCCGGCCTGGGGCCGCAAGAGCTGGCGCTGCCCGCAGGCGTGCTGCGCGGCCATACTTTTCACTATTCGGTCTTCGACAGCCCCGCGCCCATTGCCTGCCACGCCCGCCGGGCGCACGATGGCGCAGCCGGCGAGGCCGTCTACCGCCAGGGCAGCCTCCGGGCGAGTTACTTTCATGCCTGGTTTGCCTCCAGCCCGGCGGCCACGGCGGAATTGTTCACATGAGCACCATCGCCACCAGCGAACTGATTTTGGGCGGCCAGAAAAGCGGCAAGTCGCGCCGCGCCGAGCTGCTGGCACGCCAGTGGCTGGCGCAGTCGCCCACGCACCGCGCCGTGCTCATTGCCACCGGCCAGCCCTGGGACGAGGAGATGCGCCAGCGCATCGAGCGCCACCAGCGCGAGCGCGCCGAGCGCGTGCCCGGCCTGCTCACCGTGGAAGAGCCTTACGCCCTGGCCCCAACCCTGGCGCGCGTGAGCAGCCCGCAGGTGCTGGTGGTGATCGACTGCCTCACGCTGTGGCTGACCAACCTGCTGATGCCGGGCGAAGAATCAGAGCCAAACAAGCCTCTGGCGCCCGACTGGCAAGCGCAAGCAGCTACGCTTTTAGTAGCAATCGAGCAGGCCCCCGGGCCCGTGCTGCTGGTCGGCAACGAGATCGGCCTGGGCGTGATCCCGCTCGGGCGCGAGGTGCGCGCCTTCGTCGATGCCCTGGGCCAGCTTAACCAGCAGGTGGCGCACACTTGCGCGCGCGTCACTCTGATGGTGGCGGGCCAGCCCCTGACTGTGAAGCAATCATGACCCCCACCCCCGTCAAACGCATTCTGTTCGTCGTCGCCCTGCTGCTGGCGCTGCTGCTGCTCATGTGGGGCACGGCGCAGGCGCAAGGCGTGCAGCTGACCGACGACCGGGGCCGGCGCGTGCAGCTGGCGCAGCCGCCGCAGCGCATCGTCAGCTTGCTGCCCTCGCTGGCTGAGAGCGTGTGCGCCCTGGGGGCCTGCGAGCGTCTGGTGGGCGTGGACCGCTACACCAACTGGCCCGAGAGCGTGAAAAAGCTGCCCCAGGTGGGCGGTGGGCTCGACCCCAATATTGAAATGATCGTCGCCCTGCGCCCGGACGTGGTGCTCATGGCCACCTCCTCGCGTGCGGCCGAGCGGCTCATCGCCCTGGGCATCCCGGTGCTGGCGCTCGAACCCAAAACCCATGCCGACGTGCAGCGCGTGCTGGGCAAGATCGGCCTGTTGCTCCAACTGCCCGACGCACGCCGCGTGTGGCGCGAGATCGACGCCGGCGTCAGCGCCGCCGCCCAGTCCATCCCGCCAGCGGCGCGGGGCCAGCGGGTGTATTTCGAGGTCAGCCCCGGCCCGTTTGGCGCCGGCGAATCGTCTTTCATCGGCGAGACGCTCACCCGCCTGGGCGCACGCAACATCCTGCCCGCCCGCCTGGGGCCGTTTCCCAAGCTCAACCCCGAATTCATCGTGCGCGCCGATCCCGACCGCATCATGGTCGGCGCCCGCAGCGCCGACGGCCTGCTCGCGCGCCCTGGCTGGGCCGCCATGCGGGCGCTGCGCGAGGGCCATTTGTGCCGCTTCAGCGCCGAAGAATCCGACATCCTCATCCGCCCCGGCCCGCGCATGGCCGAGGCCGCGCACCTCATGGCCGCCTGCCTGCGCGAGGGTCTTTAAATGGGGGTCAGAGTCCCATTTTTTGGTGCGCCCGCCGCAGAGGTCAGAAATTGGAATCTGACCCCCATTTACTGGGCGCTGGGCCTGGCGCTGCTGGGCCTGCTGCTGGTGCTGTTGGGCCTGGCGGTGGGCAGCACGGGGCTGGAGAGCCTGCGCTCGCTGTGGGCCGGCGAGGGGGCCGAGGCCGCCATGGCGCGCCAGATCGTCTGGGACATCCGCCTGCCGCGCACTCTGGGCGCCTGGGCTGCCGGCGCGCTCCTGGGTCTGGCCGGGGCGGTGGCGCAGGGGCTGTTTCGCAACCCATTGGCCGATCCTTACTTGCTCGGCAGCGCCTCGGGCGCCTCGCTCGGGGTGGCGGCGGCGCTGGCGCTGATGGGCGGCGCCGGCGGCATGTTGGGCGCGGCCAGCGGCCTGGTGCCGGTGTCGGTGTATTCCAGCCACTGGCTGGTGCGCCTGGGGCTGACCGGGGCGGCCTTCGTCGGCGCCGTCGCCGCCGTGCTGCTGACGCTGCTGCTCGCGCGCGGTGTGCAGCACACGTTGCGCCTGCTGCTCGCCGGCGTCGTCGTGGGCGTGGTGCTGGGTGCCTGCACCTCGCTCATCTTGCTGCTCTCGCCCGATTCGCTGCAGGCCATGCAGGGCTTTTTGCTCGGCTCCACCGGCTTTGTCGGCTGGACGGCCTGCCTGCTGCTCTTGGCCGTGTGGCTGCCGTGCCTGCTGCTGTCCTGGCTGCTGGCGCGCGCGCTCGACGCCCTGGCGCTGGGCGAGGCCACGGCGCACAGCCTGGGCCTGCCGCTGGCCCAGCAGCGCGCCGCCCTGGTGGCGCTGCTGGCGCTGGCCACGGGCACGGCAGTGGCACAAACCGGGCTGATCGCCTTCGTCGGCCTGGCGGCGCCGCACCTGGTGCGCGCCGCCGTGCGCGTGACGCATGGCCGGCTGATGGTGCTCGCCAGCCTGATGGGCGGGGCGCTGCTGGCGGGCGCCGACCTGCTCGCGCGCGGCCTGCTGGCGCCGCAGGAGCTGCCCGTGGGCGTGCTCACGGCGGTGCTCGGCGGCGGCTACCTGCTGTGGCTCATGCACCGGCGCACGGCGCCTGGGGGGCTGCTGTGAATGCTCCTAATTTAATAGCTGTTCGCGCTTGCCAGTTGGGCCTTTCGATCGGAAATCGCCCTATATTGCACGGCGTCGATCTGGCGCTGGAGGCGGGGCGCTGGAGCTGCATCGTCGGCCCCAACGGCGCCGGCAAATCCACCTTGCTCAAGGCCCTGGCTGGATTGCTGCCCTGCACCGGCAGCGTGCAGCTGCTTGGGCGCGACCTGGCCGCCTGGCCCCGGCGCGTGCGCGCGCAGCAGCTCGCCTGGCTGGGGCAGAACGAGAGCGCCGCCGAAGACCTGTGCGTGTACGACGTCGCCATGCTCGGGCGCTTGCCGCACCAGGGCTGGCTGCAGCCGGCCAGCGCCGCTGACCACGCCGCCGTGGAGCAGGCACTGCGCTGCACCCAGGCGTGGGACTGGCGCGCGCGGCCGCTGGCGCAGCTCTCGGGCGGCGAGC
>JAJTBK010000363.1 GCA_021286965.1 Comamonadaceae bacterium
GCGCACGCGCCGGCCGCGCCGCGCGTGCAGGCGCGCCAGGGCGGCCGTGACGGACGTCTTGCCCTGCCCCGAGGCAGCGGCGGAGACGACCAGGGCCGGGCAGCGTGCGCCGTGGCTCATGCCGTCACCGCGCGGGCGCCCACTTCAGGCCGACGAAGAAGGTGCGGCCGGCCGTGGCGTAGTTGCGCGCCAGCTCGTAGTTCTTGTCCGCCAGGTTGTCCAGGCGCACGATGACTTGGTAGTCGCGCGCCAGGCGGGTGCTGGCGTAGAGGTTGAGCAAGGTGTAGCCGCCGAGTTCGGTGGTGTTGGCGTTGGTGTCGTAGCGGCGGCCCGAGGCCTGGGCCTCGGCGCCCAGCGTCCAACCCGCGACCAAGGTGTCGGCACCGAGCACGCCATGCTGCTTGGCGCGGCGGCCGAGCTGCTTGCCGGTGTCGAGGTTCTGCGGGTTTTGCAGGTCCAGCGAGCCGCGCAGGTTGACGCTGCCCAGGCGGTAGGCGCCAGCCAGGGTCAGGCCCTGGTAGCGTGCCTTGCCGACGTTGGCGTAGCAGCCACCGCCGGGGCTGGCGTTGCCGGCACAGGTGCCGCTGCCGTACAGCCAGTCGATGAGGTTGCTGACGTTGTTGCGGTACAGCGTGGCCGAGAAGTGGTTGGCGCCTTCGGCCCACTTGAGGCCGAGCTCGACGTTGCGGCTGGTTTCGGGGCGCAGGCTGTCGTCGCCATACAGGCTAAAGCGCTGGTACAGCGTCGGCGCCTTGAACGCCGTACCGGCGGAAGCGGTGGCGCGCCAGTTTTTGACGAATTCGTAGGCGTAGGCCGCGCTGCCGGTGGTTTTGCCGCCGAACTCGCTGTCCTGGTCATGGCGGGCGTTGAGCTGCAGCGTGTGCGCGCCCTGGCGCAGGCCGTAGCCCAGGGCGAGTGCGTTTTGCGCGCGGTTGCTCGGGCTGCTGTCCAGGCCCATGTTGGTCAGTTCATCCTCGCGCCGCTCGAGCGCCGCCGTCAGCTGGTGCACGCCCAGGCGCAGTTCGTTGAAGAACAGGTAGCCGCGCTGGCGGGTATCGGTGATGTAGGGCGAAGGCCGGGTCTCGTAGCGGTCGCGCGAATCGGTCACGGCCAGGCGCGTGCTGTAGTTGCTGCTCCACTGCGCCTGCCAGTTCAGGCCCAGGGTTTGCAGGCGGTGCAGGCTGCGGTCGTCGGCGGTTTTGCTCACGTCGTAGCCGCCGTCGGTGTCGTTGTAGAGGAAGTTGCCCTCGAGGCGGTGTTCCTTGTTCAGCTGCCAGCCCAGGCGGCCGCTGGCGGAGGTGGCATGGTAGTCGTCACGGTCAGGGTTACCGTCTTTCTTGGCATTGAAGCCCTTGCTGTTCTCGCGCGCCAGGCCCAGTGCGTAGTCCACCGCACCGCTGGCACCGCTGACGCCCGCCTGGGCGCGGTAGGTGCCGTAGCTGCCGGCGCCCACGCCGACGTAGGGCGCAACGCCCAGCTCGCCTTTTTTCGTGAAAATCTGGATCACGCCAGCAACGGCATCCGAGCCATAAACCGCCGCAGCCGGGCCGCGCAGCACTTCGATGCGCTCGATTTGCTCCAGCGGAATCGCCTCCCAGGTGGTACCGCCAGAGCCCGCCTGCGAATCGACGCGCACGCCGTCGATGTAAACCGCCGTAAAGCGCTGCTCGGCGCCGCGCACGAACAGGCTGGTATTGCCACCCTGCCCCCCAGAACGCCCCATTTCAATCCCCGGCAGGCGCGCGAGCACGTCGCTCAGGCCGGTGGCGCCGCTGCGCTCAATGGTGTCGCGATCGACGATGGAAACGTCAGCCACCACGTCCGTCAGCGGCTGCGCCGTGCGCGTGGCGGCGACCACGGTCTCGGGCAGGGCAGGCGCCGTGTTTTGCGCCTGGGCGGTGCAGGCGGCAGCCGCCGCCAGGGCGAGCGCAGAGACGCGCAGCGGCAGGCGGGCGCGAACAAGGGTATTCATCATGGGAATCGTCTAAATGCAAAACAACCCTGCGCCAGCCTCCCCGCCAGCATTGGGTGATACCACCACACGCACCTTTCCTGAAGGCTGCGCAGCGTCCTGTGTTGGCCGGTATCCGGGCTGGCGAAAACGCCCCGCATCGCCTTCCCGGACACTTGTTCAAGGCGTCCAGTGGCTTGTGAATACGGGGGGAGCCGGGTGTACGGCTCTTTCGCTGACCGTTGCGGGGGCAGCGCAGGCTGGGGGTGGGCTTCGCGTTGAAGGCCCCTTCCTGCTTCCCGTTGAACTGCGGCCGTGCGAACCACGGCAGCGAGCACCAACAAGGGGGCGATTCTAGGTGCAATTTCTGGCGCCCGCCCTACAATCGCAGGCTCTATGGCCTCCCCGTCCCCCCTCGAATTGATCGCCGAGCGCGTCGAGCGCCTGCTGCTGCGCCACGCCGAGCTCACCCGCACCAACGCCCTTTTGAGCGAGCAGGTGGCAGCCCTGACCCAGGAGCGCGACTCGCTCAAGTCGCGCCTGAGTGCGGCCCGCGCGCGGGTCGATGCCCTGCTCGAACGCCTGCCCGAAAACACCCCCCACCAGGAATCGGAATGAAGCAGCTAGAGGTTCACATCATGCAGCAGAGCTACCTGCTGTCCTGCCCCGAAGGCGAGGAGCAGCGCCTGCTCGAAGCCGTCGAGCGCGTCGATACCGCCATGACGCGCATCCGCGACGCCGGCAAGGTGCGTGCGCGCGAGCGCATTGCGGTGCTGGCGGCGCTGAACCTCGCCTTTGAAGTTGTCGATCAGCAGCACCACCAGGCACCCGTGCAGGCCGACGACGGCGCCCAGGAGAACGCCGCGCCGAGCGCAGACATGGCCCTGGCCCAGGCCCTGGCCCAGCGCCTCGATGAGGCCCTGGGCAGCAGTGGGCAATTGTTCTGAGCCCGGGGCCACGGGCATACAATGGCGCTGTCCGTGGTGCTGCCGGGCTTTATATTTCCTTGAACCAATGCTCTCTGAGCACGGGCTTGGTACATTGCCTGGTGAGCGTGATCGTCTCGCGTCAGATGAACCCAACGCCTGGCTGCCCTTGCCCCCCTGAACCCCCGGTTCAGGATGACGGCCCGGTGGCATTCGCGGACACCTTCTTTCCTTCGCCCAGCCCCTGGCTGCGGCCCGCAACCCGCCCCCCATGTACGATCCCCTGATACTCGCGCAGCTTTCGGCGCTGGGCCTCTGTTCCGGTTTTTTGGCGGGCCTGCTGGGCATTGGCGGCGGGATGCTGCTGGTGCCGTTCTTCACCTACTTCCTTGGCCAGCAAATGGTGCCACCCGATCTGGCGGTGAAGATGGCGATCGCCACCTCCATGGGCACGATCTTGTTCACCTCGGTATCGAGCGTGCGCGCACACCACCGCCGGGGCGCGGTGCGCTGGGATCTGGTGCTGCGCCTGGCCCCGGGCATTGTGCTGGGCGGCATGTGCGCC
>JAJTBK010000389.1 GCA_021286965.1 Comamonadaceae bacterium
GGCCTGGGTGTCGCCGGCCATGTCCTCGGGCTTCATGTTGGCAAAACGGGCGTACAGGGGCTCCAGATCCTTGGCGGCCTTGGCCACTTCGGCCTCGTACTGGCCCTTGGTAGACCAGCCGAGCTGGCCGGCGAACTTGCCCAGGCCGGGATAGATCGCCAGGTAGCCCAGGCCGAAGACGGCGGTGATGACGAACATCCACATCCACCAGCGCGGCATGGGGTTGTTCATCTCCATCAGATCCTCGTCCCAGACGTGGCCAGTGGTGTTGTCCGCTGCCGATTCGACCTTCTTGCGCGCTGTCAGCCACAGCAGCAGCAGACAGCCGAAGATGCCCAGCAGGGTGAACGCGGTCACATAAAACGACCAGAAATTACTCGTGAAATCACTCATGGGTTGTTCTCATTCCGGTGGTAGTCAATCCTGCAGGAAGGGCAGCTGCGCTGCCTCGTCGAAGCGGGCCTGGTTGCGGCGCGCGTAGGCCCAGATGCCGATGCCGATGAAAAGGACAAAGGACAACAGGGTCACGGCGATGCGCATGGTGTTGACATCCATGGCGGTTTCCTTCACTTGAGCGCCAGGCCCAGCGATTGCAGGTAGGCGATGACGGCGTCCTGCTCGGTCTTGTCCTTGACCTCGGCCGAGCTGGCGGCGATTTCCTCGTCGGTATAGGGCACGCCAACCTTGCGCAGGGCACGCATGTGCGCCGGCAGGCTCTCGGCATCGACCAGGTTCTTCTCCAGCCAGGGGTAGGCGGGCATGTTCGACTCGGGCACGACGTCACGCGGGTTGTGCAGGTGGATGCGGTGCCACTCATCGCTGTACTTGCCGCCCACACGCTGCAGATCCGGGCCCGTACGCTTGGAGCCCCACTGGAACGGGTGGTCGTAGACGAATTCGCCGGCCACCGAGTAGTGACCATAGCGCAGCGTCTCGGCGCGGAAGGGGCGGATCATCTGCGAGTGGCAGTTGTAGCAACCTTCGCGCAGGTAGACGTCGCGCCCAGCCAACTGCAGCGCGGTGTAGGGCTTCAAGCCCTGCACCGGCTCGGTGGTCGATTTCTGGAAGAACAGGGGCACGATTTCGGTCAGACCACCGATGGCCACCACCAGCACGATCAGCACGATCATGAGGAAGTTGCTGGTTTCGACCTTCTCGTGGGTAAAGCCGGTGGAATTATTGTTTTGGGACATGGAATCCTCCTCAGTCTCAGGCGTGGGCCGGCTTGACGGCCGGGATGGCGACATTCACGGAGCGGCCGGAAATGGCAGTCATCCAGGTGTTCCAAGCCATGATGCACATGCCGCCCAGGAACAGCAGGCCGCCCAGCACGCGGATCACGTAGAAGGGATAGGTGGCCTTGACGCTTTCGACGAAGGTATAGGTCAGGGTGCCATCGGGGTTGATGGCGCGCCACATCAGGCCCTGCATCACGCCGGCGATCCACATCGCGGCGATGTACAGCACGATACCAATCGTGGCCAGCCAGAAGTGCAGCTCAATCGCCTTGATGGAGTGCATTTTTTCGCGGCCGAACAGGCGCGGGATCAGATAGTAGAGCGAACCCATGGTGATCAAGCCCACCCAGCCCAGGGCGCCGGAGTGTACGTGGCCCACGGTCCAGTCGGTGTAGTGCGACAGGGCGTTGACGGTCTTGATGGACATCATCGGGCCCTCGAACGTGGACATGCCGTAGAACGACAGCGACACGATCAGGAAGCGCAGGATGGGGTCGTCACGCAGTTTGTGCCAGGCACCCGACAGCGTCATGATGCCGTTGATCATGCCGCCCCAGGACGGTGCCAGCAGGATGAGCGAGAACACCATGCCCACCGATTGCGTCCAGTCCGGCAGCGCGGTGTAGTGCAGGTGGTGCGGGCCGGCCCACATGTAGGTGAAGATCAGGGCCCAGAAGTGCACGATCGACAGGCGATACGAGTACACAGGACGACCCGCCTGCTTGGGGATGAAGTAATACATCATGCCCAGGAAGCCAGCGGTGAGGAAGAAGCCCACGGCGTTGTGGCCGTACCACCACTGCACCATGGCATCCTGCACGCCTGCGTAGGCCGAGTAGCTCTTCATCCAGCCAGCCGGAATTTCCGCGCTGTTGACGATGTGCAGCAAGGCCACCGCCAGGATGAAGCCGCCGTAGAACCAGTTGGCGACATAGATGTGCTTGACCTTGCGCGTACCCACGGTGCCAAAGAACACCACGGCATAGGCGACCCAGACGAGCGCGATCAGGATGTCGATGGGCCACTCGAGCTCAGCGTATTCCTTGCCGGTGGTGTAACCCAGCGGCAGGGAGAACACGGCGGCCACGATGACCAGCTGCCAACCCCAGAAAGTGAACGCCGCCAGCGAACCTGCGAACA
>JAJTBK010000452.1 GCA_021286965.1 Comamonadaceae bacterium
GGCTGGAGTTCTCCGGTTCTTTCAGGCGTGTGAGGATGGCAAACTGCGCCATCATCTTGAGCGTGCCCGGCGCGCACACGGCCTGCGCGAGCGACGATTCACGGATGAGTTTTTCGTAAATGCGGATTTCTTCGCTCACGCGCAGGCAGTACGGCACCTTGACGATGTAGATGCGGTCCAGAAACGCCTCGTTGTTCTTGTTGTTGCGAAATGCCTTCCACTCGCTCTCGTTGCTGTGCGCCAGCACCATGCCATCGAACGGAATGGCGCCAAAGCCCTCGGTGCCCTTGTAGTTGCCCTCCTGCGTCGCCGTCAGCAGCGGGTGCAGCACCTTGATCGGGGCCTTGAACATCTCGACGAATTCGAGCAGGCCCTGGTTCGCCAGGCACAGGCCGCCCGAATAGCTGTAGGCATCGGTATCGTCCTGGCCGAAATGCTCCAGCTGGCGGATATCGACCTTGCCCACCAGGCTGGAGATGTCCTGGTTGTTCTCGTCGCCCGGCTCGGTCTTGGCAATGGCGATCTGCTTCAAGATGCTGGGGTAGCGCTTGACGACGCGAAACTGACGAATGTCGCCGCCGTATTCTTCCAGCCGCTTGACCGCCCAGGGCGAGAGCACGCGCGCCAGGTAGCGCGGCGGAATGCCAAACTGCTCCTGCAAAATCGGGCCGTCCTCCTGCGGATCGAACAGGCCCAGGGGTGACTCGTTCACCGGCGAGCCCTTGAGGGCATAAAACGGCACCTTCTGCATCAGGTACTTGAGGCGCTCGGCGATGGAACTCTTGCCACCGCCCACGGGCCCGAGCAGGTAGAGGATTTGCTTGCGCTCCTCCAGTCCCTGCGCCGCATGGCGGAAAAAACTCACCACCTGCTCGATGGCGTCCTCCATGCCATAGAACTCGGCAAAGGCCGGATAACGGCGGATGACTTTGTTGGCAAACAGGCGCGAGAGCTGCGGGTCGTTGCGCGTATCGAGCATCTCGGGCTCGCCAATGGCGGCCAACATGCGCTGCGCGGCCGTGGCGTAGACCATGGAGTCGCGCTTGCACTCGGCAAGGTACTCGTCGATCGACATTTCCTCTTCGCGCCCCCGCGCATACCGCGCGGTGAAGTGGCTGATGGCGTCCATAAGTCCTCCTGTGACGATTGCGGCCTTGCGGTGCAATTCGTTGTAGCACCGGCGTGCCACTTTGAACAGGGGATTTATGGGGGCAACAGCGGGCGCTTCAGCGCTTGGCTGCAGGCCGGCGCGGCGCCGACGGTGTGCGTGTGCCGGCGCGCGGCGGCAGGCCGGTGTGTTGGGTCAGGAGCTGACCGGGCTGCGGCTTTTTGCCCGGTGTCCCTTGCACCTTGGCCTGTCCCTGCGCCTTGCCCTGCGCGGCGGACTGGCGTGCGCTGTCGAGCGCCATGGTCGGTATGACGTGGTACTTGCCCTTGTCCGCCTTGCTGCATTGGCCGGGTAGCGGCTGCCAGGTCGGAATGAGGTGGTGCTTGCCGTTACCGATCAAATCGGCGCGACCCATGGCCTTGAGGGCCTCGCGCAAAAGCGGCCAGTTGGCCGGGTCGTGGTAGCGTAGAAAGGCCTTGTGCAGGCGCCGGCGCTTTTCGCCGCGCACCACGTCCACCTTCTCGCCCCGTTCGTCGCGGTGCACGCCCTTGAGCGTATTGATGCCGGTGTGGTACATGGCCGTGGCCGTGGCCATGGTGCTGGGGTAGAAGGTCTGCACCTGGTCAGCGCGAAAGCCGTTTTTCTTCAGCCAGATGGCGAGGTTCATCATGTCCTCGTCGCTGGTGCCGGGGTGGGCGGCGATGAAGTACGGGATCAGGAACTGCTTCTTGCCGGCTTCCTCGGTGTACTTCTCGAACAAGACCTTGAACTTGTCGTAGTTGCCGATGCCGGGCTTCATCATCTTGGTGAGCGGGCCGGCCTCGGTGTGCTCCGGGGCGATCTTGAGGTAACCGCCCACATGGTGCTGCACCAGTTCCTTCACGTACTCGGGCGACTGGATCGCCAGGTCGTAGCGCAGACCCGAGCCAATCAAAATTTTCTTGATGCCCTTGATCGCCCGGCCCTTTTTGTAGATGGAAATCAGCGGGTCGTGGTTGGTCGTCAGGTTCTGGCAGATGCCGGGGTAGACGCAGCTGGGCTTGCGGCAGGCGGCCTCGATCTCGGGCGTGCGGCAGCCCAGGCGGTACATGTTAGCCGTGGGCCCGCCCAGGTCGGAGATGGTGCCGGTGAAGCCCTGCACCTTGTCGCGCACGTCCTCGATCTCGCGCAGGATGGAGTCCTCGGAGCGGCTCTGGATGATGCGCCCCTCGTGCTCGGTGATGGAGCAGAAGGTGCAGCCGCCAAAGCAGCCACGCATGATGTTGATGGAGAAGCGGATCACCTCCCAGGCCGGTATCTTGGTCGCACCGTCGTGGCGGCCGTGCTCGTCGGCGTAGCGCGGGTGCGGGCTGCGGGCGTAGGGCAGGTCGAAGATGTGGTCCATCTCCGCCGTGGTCAGCGGGATGGGCGGCGGGTTCTGCCACACGTCGCGCGCCGTGGCGCCCTCGCCGTGCGCCTGCACCAGGGCACGGGCGTTGCCGGGGTTGGTCTCCAGGTGAAAGACGCGGCTGGCGTGGGCGTAGAGCACGGGGTCGCTCTTGACCTGTTCGTAGCTGGGCAGGCGGATGACGGTTTTCTCGCGCGCCAGGTTTTTCTTGCTCACCAGCGCCGGGTTGGGCACGAACTGCAGCGGCTTTTCAGAGGCATTTTTGCCTGCAGCGCCCGTGGAACAAGCGCTATTAGCTATCAAATCAGGAGCATTCTCCTTGGCGCAGCTCGCGCCCTGCGCCGCCGCCTGCTCGCTGGTGGTCTGGTAGGGGTTGATGTGCGCCGCCACCGCGCCGGGCTGATCGACCTCGGTCGAGTCGATCTCCATCCAGCCCTGGCTGGTCTCGTCGCCCGGGCGGCGGATGAAGGAGGTGCCGCGCACGTCGGTGATGCGCTCGACCGGCTCGCGCCGCGCCAGGCGGTGCGCAATCTCGACCAGAGCGCGCTCGGCGTTGCCGTAGAGCAGCAGGTCGCATTTGCTATCGACTACCACCGAGCGGCGCACCTTGTCGCTCCAGTAGTCGTAATGCGCGATGCGGCGCAGGCTGCCCTCGATGCCGCCGAGGACGATGGGCACGTCCTTGTAGGCCTCGCGGCAGCGCTGGCTGTAGACGATGGCGGCGCGGTCCGGGCGGCGGTTGCCCTCGGCGCCGGGGGTGTAGGCGTCGTCGCTGCGGATTTTTCGATCGGCCGTGTAGCGGTTGATCATCGAATCCATGTTGCCCGCCGTCACGCCCCAGAACAGGTTCGGCCGGCCCAGGGCCATGAACGGCTCGCTGCTGTGCCAGT
>JAJTBK010000453.1 GCA_021286965.1 Comamonadaceae bacterium
CCCAGCAGTCTGAAATAAAAGCCCGTACGCGGAAAGCGTTTGGCAGGGGAAGAAGGATTCGAACCTTCGCATGCCGGAATCAAAATCCGGTGCCTTTACCAACTTGGCGACTCCCCTACACTGGTTGATTGTCTTGGCGACAACCCACCGATAACTTTCAATCTGAGACCCATCCAGCCAAAGGATGAAGCTGCAGATTATTGCATACTTTGACTTGCCACGCAGTATTTGCGTCATCTAAATCAACTGTATGCAGCATTGGTGCAAACACTGCACTTCCTGAGCCCGTCATGCGTCCCGCAAGCCCCTTGGTTTGCAGCCAACGCAGGGCTGTATCCACCTCGGTGCACAGGGTTTGTGCTACGGACTGCAAGTCGTTTCGACCGAAGCCGAAGTGGTTTGCAGCAAAGCCTGAGATTGTAGCACTGTCTGAATCGCGCTGAAGGGCTGGGTGCGAAAAAATTGTTTTCGTCTCCAGCCCTGCGGCGGGTTTGACAACCAGAAAACGCGCGTGCGGTACCTGGTGCGCAATCTCAAGAGGCGCGATTATGTCACCGATTCCCTCCACCCAGGCGTTGTGGCCGCATAAAAAAAACGGCACGTCGGCGCCCAGTTGCAGGCCAATGGTTTGCAGCTGGCGCCGCGTCAGGCGCAAATCCCAGAGCCGGTTGAGCGCGAGCAAGGTCGTGGCGGCGTCGGACGAGCCGCCACCCAGGCCCGCTTGTGCCGGAATGCGCTTGTGCACGCCGATGTGCGCCCCCAGGCGGCAGCCGGTGGCCGCCTGCAAAGCCTGGGCGGCGCGCACGATCAGATCTTGTGCGGGCAGGGGCGGGCCATCGGCCAGATCCTCGCGTGAGATGACGCCGTCCTGGCGCCGTTCGATGTGCAGGCTGTCGCACCAGTCGATGAGCATGAACACCGACTGCAGCAGGTGGTAGCCGTCGGCGCGTCGGCCGATGATGTGCAGGAATAGGTTGAGTTTGGCCGGGGCCGGCAGGTCGTAGAGCGCGAGCATGAAGGAGGTCAGGGGGAGAGAACGATGCGCAGCGTGGCCTGCGGCAGGGGCTGCCAGCGCTGTGCCGTGATGCGGCCCTGGGTGGCCGCGCTCACGTCCACCTGCCAGCCGGTCGCTGGTGTGGCCCGGCCTTGCAGCCAGTCGAACAGGGCGGCGATGGGCAGACTGCTGCCAGTGAGTTCCTGCAGCAAGGTGTCGAGCGCAGCCGATGAGCGCCGTTGCCCGCCCTGCTCCAGCTCGGCCATGCCGGCGGCCCAGTGCAGGCGTGCCACCGTGGTGCCCAGGGGAGAGGTGAGAAGCAACGTCCCTTGTTCGGGGCTGCCGCTGAGTTCAAAGTTGGCATGGAACGACTGTTCGGCCGCATCTTGCACCAGGAGTGCCAGGCGCCCGCTCCAGGCCGGGGTGCTCGCTGGTGCGCGCGCCGGTGGCTGGGCGCAGCCGGCCAGCCACAGTAGCAGCAGGGCCAGGCCGCAGCGGGCCCAGCGGCTCAAGGCTGCACTCCCAGGCGCTGCAGGGTTTGCTTGAGGGTGTCGTTGTCCGGGTTCAGCTCCAGCCCCTCACGCCAGGTTTTGCGCGCCAGTTCCGGGCGCTGCAGCTGCCAGAGCACTTCGCCCAGGTGGGCGGCGATTTCGGCGTCGGGCTGGGCCTGGTACGCCTGCTCCAGCAGGCGCAGGGCTTCGGTGGTGTTGCCCAGGCGGAACTCGACCCAGCCCAGGCTGTCGGTGATGAAGGGGTCGCCGGGAGCGTATTCCAGGGCTTTTTGCACCAGGGCCTTGGCTTCTGGAAGATCTGCGCCACGATCGGCCAATGAGTAGCCCAGGGCGTTGTAGGCGTGGTGGTAGTCGGGGTGCTTGGCGATCAGGGCGCGCAGCAGCTGCTCCATCGTCTCGCGTTGGCCGGCTTTGTCGGCCAGCATCGCCTGATCGTAGAGCAGGTCGCCATCGTCGGGCGCCAGGGCCACGAGCTGGCTCTGGAGTTCGTAGGCCGCCTGGTACTGGCGCGCCTCGCGCAGCAACTGCACTTCGGCGGCGAGTTTCATGCGCTGGTCTTGTGCGTTGCTATTGGGCAGGGCCTGGATGAGGGCGCGGGCCTGCGCCAGCTGGCCCTGGTGCACCAGGATGGAGGCGCGGCGCAACTGCGCCCCGAGCAATTCCTGCTGGTTCGGAATGCGATCGAGCCAGGCCAGGGCCTGCGGGTACTGCTGGCGCTTTTCGGCGATGTGGGCTTGCAGCAGGAAGGCTTGCGTCAGGCCGGCCTGGTGCGATTGGCCCGGGGTGGCTGTGTCCGCCAGGGCCATGAAGTGCTGCAGCGAGGTCTCGGCTCCGTCCAGGCGGCCGTCCTGCACCTGCAGCGTGGCCAGCAGCAGCCAGGGGTCGGGCAGGTGGGGGTGCTCGCTGGTCAGGCGTTTGAGCTGCACGGCCGCTTCGGGGTAGCGCTGGCGGCTGAGCAGCGAGCGGGCGTAGGCCATGCGCGTTTCGGGGCTGCTGGTGCCCTGGAAGTGCTGTGCAATCAGGGGCTCGGCTGCGCTCACGCCTTCCTCGCTCAACGCCAGCGCCAGCAGCACCGGGCCATCGGCCTGGGGGTCGAGTTGCAGGGCCTGGCGTGTCGCAGCCCAGGCGCCGTCCTGGTCGGCAGCGGCCAGGCGCATCTGGCCGATGCTGGTCCAGGCGATGGCGCCCAGGGCTGGGTTGTGCAGCTCGCCTTGCAGGGCCTGTGTGGCAATTTCGGCGGCCAGCGGTTTGTCGCTGACGTGGGCGTAGAGCCGGGGAATGGTGGCGATGGCGGCGGCGCGCTGCGGCGCCGGGGTTTGCTCGATTTCCTGGCGCAGCGCTTCGGCACTGTCGCCGACGCGGTTGAGGGCCACCAGGATTTGCAGCACGAAGCGGTTGGCGTCGCGCGAGCGTGGCTGGGCGCTGCGCCAGGCCTGGGCGGCATTCAGGGCGGCGTCGCCCGAGCGTGCCTGCAGGGCGATTTCGACGGCCCGGCGGTAGAGCGCGCCGTCGTCGCTTTGGCGTGCGGCCTGCAGCATCAGGGCGTAGCCGGTGCCGGGGTCGCCGGTCCCGGCCGTGAGTTCGCCGAGCAGGACTTCGTAGAACAGCTGCGCCGTGCTGGCCTCACGCACCTGGTCGGCGCGTGCGGCCTTGGTTTTGGCGGCAGCAGGCTGGGCCGCTTGTGCCTCGGGCAACAGGGGGAGCAGAAACAGGGCGCAGGCCAGGGGCCGCAGGCGGGGGTGGAGCAGCATCGACCCATAATAATCCAAGCCCTACCGTGTTTTTGCCTGCTGCCGCCATGCCCGAATTGCCTGAAGTCGAGGTCACCCGCCAAAGTTTTGCCGCCCGCATCGCCGGTGCCCACATCACGGCGGTGCGCCTGGGCAAGCCTTTGCGCTGGCCGCTGGGCTGCGCGCCGGGGCAGTTGCTCGGGCAACAGGTGCTGGGCGTGCGCCGGCGTGGCAAATATCTGCTGCTCGACCTGAGTGACGGCTTGTTGCTGCTGCACCTTGGCATGTCCGGTAGTCTGCGCTTTGCGCCCGCCTTGCCGGCGCCCGGGGCGCACGATCATTTTGATCTGGTCACCGACCATGGGTTGCTGCGCCTGCACGATCCCCGCCGCTTTGGTGCGGCCGTTTTCACGCCAGGCGAGCAGTCGGCGCCAGCGCGCAAGCTGCTCGGGGCGCTTGGGCTGGAGCCGCTGGACGATGGTTTCACGCCGGCGGCATTGCAGGCCGGGCTGGTGCGCCACCGTGCGCCGATCAAGCAGGTGCTGCTGGCGGGCAAGGTCGTGGTCGGGGTGGGCAACATTTACGCCTCGGAAGTGCTGTTCTTGGCGGGCATCCGGCCAACGACGGCGGCCTGCGCTCTGGGGCCGGTGCGCGTGCGCCGGCTGCACCGGGCGATCCGCGAAGTGCTGGCGCGGGCCGTGGCGCGCGGGGGGACGACGCTGCGTGATTTTTCCAGCGCCGAGGGCCAGGCCGGGCATTTCCAGACGGAAACGCGGGTCTACGGCCGCGCTGGCCAGCCCTGCACGGCTTGCGGCGCGGCTATCCACAGCCTGGTGCAAGGCCAGCGCAGCAGTTTTTATTGCCCGCGCTGCCAGCGCCCCTGAACTGGGGGCGCAGATGGGCGCAGCGTGGCGGCGATGCTATATTTTGTCCAGTTCCAGCCCTTGGCCTGGACATCTACCTTGCGGAACACCAGTGGGACCCTCATTCAACGAGCAATTTGA
>JAJTBK010000461.1 GCA_021286965.1 Comamonadaceae bacterium
CCCAGCAGGCCGATGCGGCCGAGGCCGAAGCCCCCGAGGGCGACGGAACGGTGCGCGACGCCAACGGCAACCCGCTGGCCGATGGCGACGCCGTGATCCTGGTGAAGGACCTCAAGGTCAAGGGTTCGTCCACTGTGCTGAAGAAGGGCAGCAAGATCAAGGGCATCCGCCTGGTCGATGGCGCCGACGGGCACAACGTGGACTGCAAGACCGAGCTCGGCCCGATGCTGCTCAAATCTGAATTCCTGAAAAAAGCCTGACCATGCCCGCGCCGATTGCCGTCATCGACTTTGAAACCACCGGCATGACCCCGGCGCAGGGCGCGCGCGCCACCGAAGTCGCCATCGTGCTGCTCGAAGGCGCGCAGGTGGTCGATCGCTACGCCAGCCTGATGTACACCGGTGTGCCCATCCCGCCGTTCATCGAGCAGCTCACCGGCATCAGCAACGCCCTGCTCGAAAGCGCCCCGCCCGCCGCCGAGGTCATGCGCGCAGCGGCGCGCTTCGTCGGCAACGCGCCCATGGTGGCGCACAACGCGGCGTTCGACAGCAAGTTCTGGCAGGCCGAGCTGGGGCGCATCGGTCTTGATGCCCCCCAGCCCTTTGCCTGCACCGTGCTGCTCTCGCGCCGCGTGTACCCCGACGCCCCCAGCCACAAGCTGGGCAATCTGGTGGCACACCTGGGCCTGCCGCGCGCGGCCCGCGCCCACCGCGCCCTGGCCGACGCCGAGATGACCGCCGCCCTGCTCGCGCGCCTGCAGGCCGACCTGGCGCAGCGCTACCAGGCCCTGTGGCCGGTGCACGCGCAGCTCATGCAGCTGCAGCGCTGCAAGCCCCAGGCCATGGCGCGCCATTTGCAGGCGGCGCTGCTGTAAGGAGACTGCACCCATGTCCACCCCCGCCCTCGCTATCGGCCAGATCGACACCGTGCTCTGCGGCCGCGCCGTGCCCTGCCTGCGTCCCAACGGCAGCCCGGGCGGGCTGAGCGCCATCGCCAAGCAGCCCGTGGCCGGGCCGGTGGCGGTCGGGCCGCTGGGCCTGGCGGGCGACGAGCAGGGCGACACCCGCGTGCACGGTGGGCCGGATAAGGCTATCCACCACTACGCGCTCGAACATTACCCCGCCTGGCGCGTCGAGCTCGGCGCGCGCGCTGTGCTGGATGCGCCCGGCGCCTTTGGCGAGAACCTGGCGAGCCGGGGCGTGACCGAGGCCAACCTGTGCTGGGGCGACCAGGTGCGTATCGGCAGCTGCCGGCTGGAGCTGGCGCAAAGCCGCCAGCCCTGCTGGAAGCTCAACACCCGTTTTGCCACCCCCGACATGGCGCTGCGCGTGCAGCGCACGGGCCGCACCGGCTGGTACTGGCGCGTGCTGCAAGAGGGTTCGCTGCAGGCGGGCGACGGCATTTACCTGCTGGCGCGCCCGCACCCCGAATGGCCGCTCACGCGCGTGATTGCGCTGCTCTACGAGCGTGAGCTCGACCCCGCCGTGCTGCGCGCCTTTGCCCAGCTGCAGCTACCGCCATCGTGGCAGCGCATCGTGCAGCGGCGCCTGGACAGCGGCCAGGTGGAGGACTGGAGCGCGCGCGTGCAGGGCGGTTAGCCGGCGCGTTTTACTTCCAGCGCAGCGGCTCCAGGTGCACGCTGCCGCGCTGGCTCGACAGCGTGATCGCGCCCTCTTGAATGGTGGCCTGCAGCTGCATACTGCGCTCGGCCAGGCTGGCGAGCTGCTGCGCCTCTTCGGCCGGTAGGCGCCAGACCTGCAGCTTATCGAGGCGCGAGAGCTTGTTCATGATGCCCTTCCACCACACCTCGGCGGCGTGGTGGAAGGCGTACACCACCACCGCATCGGCACGGCTGCAGGCCTTGGTCAGGGGCTTGTCCTCGGGCTGGCCGACCTCGATCCACAGGCGCTTGCGGCCCGTGAAGTCGGTCAGCGAGGCGTCCGGATCGTCCGGGTCGGACAGGCCGGCGCCAAAGGCGAGCGTGCCGTCGCCCCGGCAGGTGTCTTGCAACGCGTGCGCCTGCAGCGCCAGCGCCACCAGGCGCACCATCATGCGTTCGTCGGTTTCGCTCGGGTGGCGCGCCAGGGTCAGGGGGTGGTCGGCGTAGTAGCCGTGGTCGATGTCGGCAATCTGCAGGTTGGCTTTGAAAATGGTGGATTTGATGGCCATACGGCGCTCCAAAAAAGAGAGCTGCCAGCGCAAGCCTGGGCTTGTTTTGGCAGCTCTTTGTGCTGCAAACGCTTTTAAATCAAGCGTGAGCAGCTATGGTTTTTATAGTTTGGTGTTTACACCCGGCGCGCCAGCTCGGCGGCCTTGCCGATGTAGCTCGCGGGCGTCATGGCCAGGAGGCGCTCCTTGTCGGCCGCCGGAATGTCCAGGTTGGCGATGAGCTGGTGCAGCGCCTCGGCCGTGACGGTCTTGCCGCGCGTGACTTCCTTGAGCTTTTCGTACGCGCCCTGCACGCCGTAGCGGCGCATCACGGTCTGGATGGGCTCGGCCAGCACTTCCCAGGCGGCGTCCAGGTCTTGGGCCAGGGCTTCTTCGTTCAGTTCGAGCTTGTTCAGGCCCGTCATCAAGGCGCTGTAGGCCAGCGCGGTGTAGCCCCAGGCGACGCCGATGTTGCGCAGCACCGTGCTGTCCGTCAGGTCGCGCTGCCAGCGCGAGACGGGCAGCTTTTGCGCCAGGTGCGTGAGCAGGGCGTTG
>JAJTBK010000135.1 GCA_021286965.1 Comamonadaceae bacterium
ATACCAGGTAGCCAGCACACGCGAAGAATTTTTTGCCCAGAGCGACGTACTCTCGCTGCACCTGCGACTGAACGAAGACACCCAGGGCGCGATCAAGCTGCAGGATTTATCGCTGATGAAGCCGACGGCACTGCTGGTGAACACCGCCCGCGCCGAGCTCATCGAAACCGATGCCCTGATTGCCGCCCTGAACCGGGGCCGCCCTGGAATGGCGGCGCTGGACGTATTCGACACCGAGCCGATCCTGCAGGGCCACGCCCTGCTGCGGCTGGAAAACTGCATCTGCACGCCACACATCGGCCTGGTGGAGCAAGACAGCTACGAGCTGTATTTCGGCTCGGCCTTCGACAACGTCGTCAACTTCATCCGGGGTACGCCAACGAACATCGTCAACCCCGGGGCGCTGCAGGTGCGGCGCTAAACCGGGCGCCAGGCAGCGGCTACGGCCCCTGCAGCTCCTGCGCCACGGCCTCGTAGACGGCCTGGCGCACCACGGTTTCCACCTCCTGGCGCACGCGCTGCACCATGGTGCGCGTCTGCTCCTGCACGACGAGCGCAATCGCCTCGCGCAGGCGCTGGTCCAGCACCAGATCGACACGCTGCAGTACCCGGTGCACCAGGTCCTCCTCCAGGCCCTCGGGCACGGCCGGCGCTGCCGGGCTGGAGAGCAGCAAGTCCGGCAGCAACGGCGCCACCGGTGACGGTACCGGCTCGGGCGTCCAGGCTGGTGGCGGTGCGCTGGCAACGGCGGGTGCTGCGGCAGCGGGCGCCTGGTGGACGACGATTTCGGTCAGGGTGGGTACGAAGCGCGGGGGGGTGCGGGGGGGCTGGGCCATGAATCAGGAACCTTGCTGCACCAGGTCGTGGCGGATCAGGGCATGGCCCCCAGCCTGGTAATCGCGCCAGCGCTGGCGCGCCAGCTGGCGGTCGGACATGTCGTGCGCGCTGACAACTTCGACGACGCGGGCAAAACGCTCAAACCCTGCCGGAATACCTGCACCGAGGTTGAGCAGCACGTCCTGGTGCGGCGCACCGTCGGTGCTGCTGGCGAGCGCGATCGGCGACAGGCGCCACAGCTCGGCCTCGCAGCCCTCGACGGCATGGGCGACGAAATCCTGCGGCTGCATGTGCCACAGCTGCTCATCGAGCACCGGCAGCAGCGCTGGGGGCGCCACCACCAGCACCTGGCATCCATGGCGCAGCGCCTTGCGCAGAAAACGGCAGGCGTAGGCCAGTTTGTCCGGCGCGTTGAAGTGAAAGGCGATCTCGGGCACGGCGCGTGGGCTTATGGGGCCTTGGATGCCTTGGCGGTTTTAGCTGCCTTCGCCGGCTTGGCCGGGGGCTGCGCCGCGCTGTCGAGCAGGTACTGCAGCAGCAGGCCCACGGGGCGGCCCGTGCCCCCCTTGGCGGCGCCGCTTTTCCAGGCAGTGCCGGCAATATCGAGGTGCGCCCAGGGCGTGTCGCCCACAAAGCGCTGCAGAAATTTGGCCGCCGTCACTGCGCCCGCCGGGCGTCCGCCGACATTGGCCAGGTCGGCAAAATGGCTCTTGAGCCCCTCGGCGTAATCGTCGTCGAGCGGCAGGCGCCAGCAGGGATCGAGCGCGGCCTCACCTGCGGCCTGCAGGCTCGCCGCCAGCGCATCGCAACTGGCAAACAGGCCGCTGCGCACGCCGCCCAGGGCGATCACGCAGGCGCCGGTGAGGGTGGCGATGTCGATGATGGCGCGCGGCTTGAAGCGCGCAGCGTAGGTCAGCGCGTCGCACAGCACCAGGCGGCCTTCGGCGTCGGTGTTGAGGATTTCAATGGTTTGACCGCTCATGCTGGTGACGACGTCGCCAGGCTTGACGGCGCGCCCACCGGGCATGTTCTCGGTGGCGGCGATCAGGCCAACGACGTTGATCTGCGGCTGCAGCAGTGCCAGCGCCTGGAACACGCCCAGCACGCTGGCAGCGCCGCCCATGTCGAACTTCATCTCGTCCATCTCGGCAGCGGGCTTGAGCGAGATGCCGCCGGTATCAAACGTAATGCCCTTGCCCACCAGCACCACCGGCGCCTCCTTCTTGCCCGCGCCCTGGTAGCGCAGCTCGATGAAGCGCAGCGGCTCCGCCGAGCCCTGCGCCACGGCCAGGAAGGCGCCCATGCCGAGCTTTTCCAGATCGGCCTGCGCCAGCACCTGGCACTCCAGACGCCCGCCGGCAAGCGCCTGCGCGGCGCCGGCCAGCAAGGTGGGCGTGGCATGGTTCGCGGGGCGGTTGGCCCATTCGCGCGCCAGGGCCACACCCGCTGCCAGCGCCTGACCCTGGGCAAAGGCCGCCTGCAGCGATTTCTTCTCGGGCACGGCCAGCACCACCTGCGCCAGCGCGGGTGCCTTGGCCTGGGGCTTGGTGGCGGTGTAGACGTAGCTGGCGTCGGCCACAGCCTGCACGGCCGCGCTCACGGCGGCGGCGCTGGGCGCCTGGGCAAAGCACAGCAGCGCCCGCGCCACGCCGGCGCCCTTGAGGGCAGCGGCACAGGCCAGCAGCGCCTGGCGTACGGCCTTGGCCGAGCCGTTGCCACAACCGGCCAGCAGCACGCGGCGCGCCGCCACGGCGGGCAGCTGGTACAGCTCCAGCAGCTTGCCCGGCTGGGGCTCCAGATCCTGGTGCTTGAGCGCGTGCGCCACCAACGCCGACAGCGGATCGCTGCCGGCCACGAACCCCTCGCCCACCAGCAGCACCAGCAGGTCGCATTTTTCGGTGGCGGCTTGCGGCAGCGCCAAGGCCTTGAGTTCAAAGTTCATAATCGACGTTTTCCTTGGGCCGTGATGTTATTCGATTCATCTATTCGTAAAGAGCTGGCGCGCAGCTTCGGCGCGACGCTGGTGGTGCTGGTCACCGTGGTCATGACCATGATGCTGATCCGCACCCTGGGCCAGGCCTCGCGCGGCAACGTCAACCCGTCGGACGTGATGCTCATCATGGGCTTTACGGTGCTGGGCCAGCTGCCCACCATCTTGAGCCTGAGCCTGTTCATTGCCATCGTCGGCACGCTCTCGCGCATGTACCGCGACAGCGAGATGGTGATCTGGTTTGCCAGCGGGCGCGGCCTGGCCAGCCTGGTCGGTCCCCTGCTGCGCTTTGCCTGGCCGGTACTGCTGACGATTGCCGTACTGGCGCTGGGCGTGTGGCCTTGGGCCAACCAGCAGATTCAGACGCTCAAAACCCAGTTTGAACAGCGCAGCGACGTCGATCGCATCGCCCCAGGTGAATTCCAGGAATCGGCCAGCGGCACGCGCGTGTTCTTCATCGACAAGGACAGCCCGGACGACAAGTCGGCCAGCAACGTCTTCATCGCCGCGAACGAACACGGACGCGAATCGGTCACGTCGGCGCGCAGCGCCAAGGTGGAGATCATCGACGGCGAGCGCGTGGCCTTCCTGTTCCAGGGCTCGCGCATGGAGACGCGCGCCGACAGCCCGACCCTGCGCCTGAGCAGCTTTGCCGAATACCGCACCCAGGTCGGGCAAAGCGCACCCAGCGCCGCCGTGGAGATCATGGCCAAGTCCCTGCCCACGCTGGCGCTGCTGCAAAGCCCGGAGCCCTCGCTGCGCGCCGAACTCGGCTGGCGCCTGGGGCTGGCCCTGGGCGCCTTCAACCTGGTGCTGCTGGCGCTGGCCGTCGCCAGCGTCAACCCGCGCGCCGGGCGCAGCAGCAGCCTGGTGTTTGCGCTCTTTGCCTTCATCGTTTACTATAACCTCATGACCCTGGGCCAGAGCTGGGTCGGCGTCGAGCGCATTGGCCTACTGCCGATGCAGCTGCTGCTGCACGGCGGCATGTGCGCCCTCGCCCTGCTGACGCTGGCCGTGCGCCACAACCGCTGGTCGCCACGCCAGCTGCTGGGGGCCGGCAATACCGGGGCTACCGCATGAAAATCCTGCGCCGTTTTATCTACCGCGAGGCCGCCTTGGCGATTGCCTACGTCACCGTCGGCTTTCTCGCGCTGTTCTTCTTCTTCGACATGATCGACGAGCTGCGCTGGGTGAGCAACCAGCCCGGCGGCTACCAGCTCTCGCACGCCCTGCTGACGGTGGCGCTGCGCCTGCCCAACTACCTCTACGAGCTGCTGCCGATCACGGTGCTGATCGGCACCATCTACGTCATGGCCAGCCTGGCGCAAAGCTCGGAGTTCACCATCATGCGCACCAGCGGCCTGGGGCCGGGGCGGGCGCTGGGCACGCTCTTGGTGCTGGGCAGCATCTTCGTCGTCATCACCTTTGCCGTCGGCGACTACCTGGCGCCGCTGTCCGACCGTACCGGGCAACTGCTCAAGGCACGTTTTCGCGGTGAACTCACGGGCGGCGCCAGCGGCGGCTGGCTCAAGGAGCGACAAAACGACCACGCCCTGGCGGTGAACGTGCGCGCCCTCGGGCCTGACGGGCAGATGCTGGACGTGCGCATTTTCGATTTTGACGCCCAGGGGCGCCTGAGCCGCCAGCTCCGGGCCGCCTCGGCCCAGGTGGCCGCCGACGGCCTGGGCTGGGAGCTCGAGCAGGTGCAGCAGCGCCAGTTCCTGCTCAGCGGCGCCGACCAGGCACGGGTGGAAGTCAGCCACAGCGCCCACCTGCTGTGGCCCACCGGCATCAGCGCCGACATGGTGTCGGCGGCACTGCTCAAGCCCGAGCGGATGCCCACCATCGAGCTGTTCCAGTACATCCGCCACCTGCAGGACAACGGCCAATCGGCGCAAAAGTACGAAATCGAGTTCTGGCGCAAGGTCTTCTACCCTCTGTCCTGCCTGGTGATGGTGGTGCTGGCGCTGCCCTTTGCCTACCTGCACTTTCGCTCCGGTGGCATTGCCGCCTACGTCTTTGGCGGCGTCATGGCCGGCATCAGTTTCTTCATGCTCAACACCGTGTTTGGCTATGCCGGCAACCTGCGCCAGTGGTGGCCCTGGCTGACGGCGGCGGCGCCGGGGCTGATTTATTCCGCGCTCTCGCTCGGCGCTTTTGGTTGGCTGGTGCTTCGACGATGACCTCTTGTTCTTCCCCCACACGCGGCGTCATCCTCTTCGCCCACGGCTCACGCGATGCACTCTGGCGCCTGCCGATCGAGGCCGTGCGGGCGCACATCGAGCAGCAGGCGCCGCAGCCCCCGGTGCGCTGCGCCTATCTGGAGCTGTGCGCACCCGACCTGCCGCAGGCCGCGGCCGAGCTCATTGCCCTGGGCTGCCGCCAGATCACGGTGGTGCCCATGTTCCTGGGCGCCGGGCGCCATGCGCGCGAGGATTTGCCGCGCCTGGTGGCCGCCCTCCAGGCGCAGCACCCGCAGGTGCAATGGCAGGTGCAAGGCGCCATTGGCGAAGATCCGCGCATGACGGCCTTGATGGCGGAGATCGCCACCGCATAGCCCCTTCAATAGATTGCTGCAGCATAATGATGCAATTCTTTAGTTGCATAACAACATGAACCTGCACCAATTACGCTTCGTCCAGGAAGCCGCGCGCCGCAACCTGAACCTCACCGAAGCCGCCAAGGCACTGCACACCTCGCAGCCAGGGGTCTCCAAGGCCATCATCGAGCTGGAAGGTGAGTTGGGCATCGAGATTTTTGCGCGCCACGGCAAGCGGCTGCGGCGCATCACCGAACCCGGCCAGCATGTGCTGCGCAGCATCGAGCTCATCATGCGCGAGGTGGGCAACCTCAAGCGCATTGGCGAGCAGTTCAGCGCCCAGGACAGCGGCACGCTCTCCATCGCTACCACCCACACGCAGGCGCGCTACGTGCTGCCCGTGCCCGTGGCCAAGCTGCGTGAGGCCTACCCCAAGGT
>JAJTBK010000499.1 GCA_021286965.1 Comamonadaceae bacterium
CCGCACCCGCACCCGCACCCGCACCCGCACCGCTACCGGTGCCAACCCCCGCGCCCGTGCCACCGGCGCCCGCGCCCGCGCCCTCTCCGGCGCCCACGCTCACGCCCCAGCAGCAGGTCGAGGCCCGTGCGCGCGAGGCGCGGGCACAGGTGCAGCGCCAGCAACGCCAGCAGGATGCGATCCGGCGCGAGGCCAACCGCTCATTCGACGACTACGAGCGCCAGCAGCGCGAGCAGGAGCGGCGCGAACGCCGCTATTCGCAGTAACGACAGCCTTCCAACCCCTGAAAGAAGAAAGAGAGAGCGCACACCATGGCCTTGGTCATCAAATCCTGGAGCATCAAATCCCAGCCCGCGCCCGGCGAGCCGCACGTGCGCGTGGTCGCGCGCGAGAGCGGCTTCTGGTCCTTCATCCTGTCGCTGCTGGGCATCGATGCCACCACCACGCTGGAGGTCAGCAGCACGCGCATCGAGTTCGAGCATGGCTCGCTCTCGGGCTTCATCCGCCGCATGACGCCGTTCGGCCATGTCTCGTCCACCTTCTATGGTCGCCACAAGCCCTGGAAGACGGCGCTGTTCATCCTTGCCGTGTGTTTCTCCATCGGCTCGGCCGTCGGCAAGGCCTGGGCGCTGCTGGCATTTTTGCTGCTGGGGTTGATCGGCGCGGGTCTGTACTACTTCCTCAACCGCGAGCTGACGTTCGGCTTCATCGAGGACAGCGGCTTTGCCGGCGCCATCACCTTCAAGCGCTCGGTGATCGAGGGCCAGGAGATCAACGAGGAGCAGCTGCGCAAGATGATTGCCGTCATCGAGCACCAGATCAAGCGCCAGGGCGTGCCGCTGGAGGGCATCGACATCGGCGGCCAGCCGAGCAACGAGCGCTTTGCGGCGCCGGCGCCGACCTCGCTCAAGGACGTGTTCGGCGCAACCCCGGCCCCCAAGCCGGCCCCGGCGCCCGCGCCCCAGGCGGCGCCGCGCAGCCATTGCCCGCAGTGCCAGCAGCCCTGCGCTGGTAGCGACCTGTTCTGCGGCCACTGCGGGCACAAGTTTTAGGCGCCTGCCAGACCCCGGGCTGCGTGCCACAATCGTCCGATCATTGTTGGATGAATGGGAACCCCGCCATGCCCGGACTTTTGCCCGAAATCGACCCTGAGGGCCTGCTCGAATTCTCGGTGGTCTACACCGACCGCGCGCTCAACCACATGTCCCAGCGCTTTGTGCGCGCCATGCAGGACATTGTCGGCACCCTCAAAGAGGTGTACCACGCGCACAGCGTGGCCCTGGTGCCTGGCAGCGGCACTTTCGGCATGGAGGCGGTGGCGCGCCAGTTTGCCAACCAGCAAAAAGTGCTGATCGTGCGCAACGGCTGGTTCAGCTACCGCTGGAGCCAGATTTTTGACGCCGACCGGGGCCTTGGCGGCGGCGCTGTGGTGTGCAAAGCGCGCCCGCAAGGCAGCGGCGCGCAGGCGCCCTGGGCGCCCTGCCCGGTGCAGGAGGTGGTGGCGGCTATTCGCGCTGAAAAGCCGGCGCTGGTGTTTGCCCCGCATGTCGAGACGGCGAGCGGCATCATGCTCAGCGACGACTACATCCGCAACCTGGCGGCGGCGGCGCACGAAGTGGGCGCGCTCCTGGTGCTCGACTGCATCGCCTCGGGTGCGGTCTGGGTCGATATGCAGGCCACGGGTGTCGATGTGCTGATCTCCGCGCCGCAAAAGGGCTGGAGCAGCACGCCCTGCTGCGCCATGGTCATGCTCAGCGAGCTGGCGCGCCAGGCCATCGAAGGCACACAAAGTTCGAGCTTTGCCTGCGACCTGAAAAAGTGGCTGCTGATTGCCGAAGGCTACGAAAAAGGCCAGCACGCCTACCACACCACCATGCCCACCGACGCCCTGGTGCAGCTGCGCGACGCCATGCAGGAGGCGCGCTCCTACGGCTTTGAACGCGTGCGCGCCGAGCAGATGGAGCTGGGGCAGCAGGTGCGCGCGCTGCTGCAGGCACGCGGCTTTGCGAGCGTGGCCGCCGAGGGCTGGCAGGCGCCGGGCGTGGTCGTGAGCCACACCACCGACCCGGACATTCAAAACGGCAAAAAATTCCTGCAAGTGGGCCTGCAAACCGCCGCCGGCGTGCCGCTGCAGTGCGACGAGGGGCCGGACTTCAAAACCTTCCGCCTGGGCCTGTTTGGCCTGGACAAGTGGCATGACACGGCCCGCACCGTGGGCCATTTGCGCACGGCGCTCGATCAAATCGGAGCCTGAGCGCCCACCCATCTGCCCATCTAATTAGTTAATTAATGGGCGGCTTCCCGCTCGGCCTCTTCCGCCGCGTGGGCACGGGCAATTGCCAGGATCACGTCGCGCACCAGGCGCCGCTTGGGCACGGGCAGGCGCAGATAGATCTCGAACAGTTCCCGATCCTGGTAGCCCAGGCCGGCGTGCCCCGGCCCGGGGCGCTGCGGTTCGCGCACCTGGTGCAAGGCTTCGCCATAGCCCAGCGCCTGCACCGGCACGCGCAGCCATTCGGCGAGGGTGGTGAGCTTCCTGTGGTTGGGAATGGTTTCGCCCTGCAGCCAGCGGCGCACGCCATGCAGGGTCATGGGCTTGCCCCAGTGGCGGGTATTGAATTCGCGCTCCAGCACCGAGGGCTTGGGCTCGTAGCCTGCCGCCTCCATGGCCTGGCGTAACCGCTGCGCAAATTGGGCTTTTGCTTCCTGCATCCAGCCACCGTAGGGGGACGGTGGCGGGCAAGATTGATTTTCGCGAATAGTTACATAGAATGATTGATTCTTTGTTACGTAACCATTGGAATATCCCCGGGGCCTGGCGTGCAGCGCCGCCGCACCGGGCAGCCTTGGGTTGGCGCGGATCCAGGAACCGGAACATGTCCCAGAATTCTTCCTTCTCGTCTCCAGAATCAGAATCGTCCTCGCCCCGGGTGGAAGATCGGCCGTTGCCGCGCCTGGACATCAAGCCGCCAACGCGTGCGCAGCGCGATGCGATGCTGGCCAATATCCGGCGCCTGCGCGAGCTCGACGAGCGCGACCGCCTGGCCCGCGAGCGTCAGCAGGTGGGCAAGGCGTAGCCGGCGCCGCCCGCGCTCAAAAGCGCGGCAGATCCGGGTGTGCCAGGCGGCCTCCGCGCACCAGCATCTGGCCGTATTCGGCGCAGCGGTTGAGCGTCGGCACGGCCTTGCCGGGGTTGAGCAGGCCGGCGGGGTCGAAGGCCGTTTTCAGCGCCAGCATCTGCGCCAGCTCCTCGGGCGTGAACTGCACGCACATGGAGTTGAGATTCTCCACCCCCACGCCGTGCTCGCCCGTGACCGTGCCGCCCATGGCGACGCTGGTCTCCAGGATGTCGGCGCCAAAAAGCTCGCAGCGGCGCAGCTGGTCGGGGTCGTTGGCGTCGAACAGGATCAGCGGGTGCAGGTTGCCGTCGCCGGCGTGAAAGACGTTGGCGCAGCGCAGGCCGTATTTTTTTTCCATCTCGGCAATCGCCAGCAGGATGTCGGCCAGGCGTTTTCTCGGGATGGTCGAGTCCATGCACATGTAGTCCGGGCTGATGCGGCCGCTGGCCGGGAAGGCGTTTTTGCGCCCGCTCCAAAAGCGCAGGCGCTCGGCCTCGTCACGGCTGACGGCAATGGCGGTGGCGCCGGCGCGGCGCAGCACCGTGCTCATGCGCCCGATCTCTTCCTCGACCTCTTCCGGCGTACCGTCGCTCTCGCACAGCAAGATGGCTTCGGCGCTCAGGTCGTAGCCGGCGTGCACGAAGGCTTCGACGGCGGCGGTCATGGGCTTGTCCATCATCTCCAGGCCCGCCGGGATGATGCCGGCGGCAATGACGGCGGCGACCGCATCGCCCGCCTGGCGCACGTCGCCAAAGCTGGCCATGATGCAGCGCGCCAGCTGTGGCTTGGGGATGAGTTTGACGGTCACCTCCAGCACCACGGCCAACATGCCCTCGCTGCCGATGACGGCGGCCAGCAGATCGAGCCCCGGCGCATCGAGCGCCTGGCTGCCGAACTCCAGCGCCTCGCCCTCGGCGCTGAAGCCGCGCACGCGCAGCACGTTGTGCAGCGTCAGGCCGTACTTTAGGCAGTGCACGCCGCCCGAGTTTTCGGCCACGTTGCCGCCGATGGTGCAGGCGATCTGGCTGCTCGGGTCGGGTGCGTAGTACAGGCCGTGGGCGGCGGCGGCCTCGCTGATCGCCAGGTTGCGCACGCCGCACTGCACGGTGGCGCTACGGCTGGCGGCATCGACGGCCAGGATGCGGTTGAACTTGGCGAGCGACAGCGTCACCCCCATGGCGTGTGGCATGGCGCCGCCCGACAGCCCGGTGCCGGCGCCGCGCGCCACCACCGGCACCTGTAGCTGGTGGCAGGTGCGCAGCACCGCCTGCACCTGCTGCTCGGTCTCGGGCAGGCAGACGACCAGCGGGCGTTGGCGGTAGGCGGTGAGGCCGTCGCACTCGTAGGGCGTGGTGTCCTCGGCCTGCCACAGCAGGGCGTGCGCGGGCACGCAGCGCGCCAGGGCGGCAACGACTTCGCGCTGGCGTGCGGCGCGCTCGGCGGGGGTGGGGGTCGCGGTGGCGGGGCTGGGCATGGGGCGACTGTAGTTCAGCGAAACACCACGGTCTTGTGACCGTTTTGCAGCACGCGGTGCTCGCTGTGCCACTTCACGGCGCGCGCCAGCACCTGGCTTTCAGCGTCTCTGCCGCGCGCGGTCAGGTCCTCGACGGTGTCGGTGTGGTCGGCCCGGGCCACGTCCTGCTCGATGATCGGGCCTTCGTCGAGGTCGGCGGTGACGTAGTGCGCGGTGGCGCCGATGAGTTTGACGCCGCGCTCGTGCGCCTGGTAGTAGGGCTTGGCGCCCTTGAAGCTGGGCAGGAAGCTGTGGTGGATGTTGATCGCGCGCCCGGCCAGGCGGGTGCACAGGTCGTTGGAGAGCACCTGCATGTAGCGCGCCAGCACCACCAGCTCGGCGCCTTCGGCTTCGATGATCTCGTACTGGCGCTGCTCGGCCTGGGCCTTGGTGGCGGCGCTGACCGGGATGTGGTGAAACGGTATGTTGTAGCTGGCCGCGAGCTGGTAGAAGTCGCGGTGGTTGCTGATGATGGCGCGCACGTCGATCGGCAGCAGGCCGCTCTTGACGCGAAACAGCAGGTCGTTGAGGCAATGGCCCTCGCGGCTGACCATGAGCACCGTCGGCATGGGCGCGCTTTGCGCGTGCAGGCGCGCATCCATCTGGTAGCTGGCGGCAAAAGGTGCCAGCGCGGTCTTGAGCGCGGCCAGGTCGTGCTCGGCGCCGGCAAATTGCACGCGCATGAAAAACAGGCCGGTGGCGTGGTCGTTGTACTGCGCGGCTTCTTCGATGTTGGCGCCATGCTCGAGCAAGAAACCGGAGACGGCGTGTACCAATCCGCGCCGATCCGGGCAGGACAGGGTGAGAATATAGGTTGGGGTCATGGCCGCGATTGTCGCAGTCGGTGCACCCCATTTTTGTGGGCCCGACCTGGGCGAGAACATGGACAAGAACAAACCCCGGCCAGCGTTCCTCGGTGCCTGCGTGCGGCCGTGGCAGGCCGTGGCGTTGTATTTGCTGCTGGGGGCTGTGTGGGTGCTGGGGGGCGACGCGCTGCTCGAACATGGGCTCGCGCCCGATGGGCCGTGGCGCTCGCTGGCCTTCACCCTCAAGGACTGGAGCTACGTGCTGCTGACCGCCGCCCTCACCGGCTGGCTGCTGGCGCGTGCCGCGCGCAGCGAGCAGCAGCGCAGTGCGCTGGCGCAGGAGATGGCGCATGTGGCCGAGCACGTGCCGGCGGGCATGGCGCGCGTCGATCCGGCAAGCCTGCGCATGTGGTGGGTCAACGCCCGCCTGGCCGATTGGCTGGGCCTGGCGCCCGAGGAGGCGCTGGGCCGGCATTTTCGTGAATGGATCATGCCCGGCGACCCGGCCTGGGCCCAGGATCAGTTGCAGCAGTTGCTCGACGGGCGCATCAACTACTACCAGAGCGAGCGCCTGTGCCGCCGCGCCGATGGCCGGACGCCGCTGCCGGTGCTGTGCACCGTCAGCCGCGTGCCGGCGCGCGCCGGCGTGCCGGCGCACCTGGTGTGCGTGCTGCTCGACATGAGCGACATCGGCGCCACGCGCGCGGCGCTGGTGCGCAGCGAAACCATCGTGCGCCTGGCGCTCGACGGCAGCGGTAGCGGCATGTGGGACTGGGATCTGCGCCAGCGCTGCTCGACCTACTCGCAGGGCATGGTGCGCCTGCTGCGCTACCAGGGCAGCGAGTTGCCCGCCGGCCTGCACCTGCTGCGCCTGCTGCACCCCGAGGACCGCCAGCGCGTGCGCCAGGCGGTGCAGCGCACGATCGACAGCGGGGCGCCGTTCGACGAGACGGCGCGCATCCAGCGCTACGACGGCAGCTACTGCTGGGTGCAGGCGCGTGGCCAGCGCCACCTCGATGCCGAGGGCCAGGCGGTGCGCTTTTCCGGCATCTTGACCGACCTCACCGACCAGCGCCTGGCAGAGGAGCGCCAGCGCCTGGCCGCCACCGTGGTGGATAACACCGCCGAGGGCGTGCTGGTGACGGATGCGCAGGCGCGCATCGTCTCCGTCAACGCTGCCGTGACGCGGATGCTGGGGTACAGCGAGGCCGAGCTGCTGGGCCTGACGCCGCGCGTCTTCAAGTCCGGGCGCCACGATGCCAATTTCTACACCGCCCTGTGGGCCAGCGTGGCGCAAACCGGCCACTGGCAGGGCGAGATCTGGAACCGGCGCAAAAGCGGCGAAGTCTTTCCCGAGCACATGTCGCTGTCGGCAGTGCGCGACCCGGACGGGCAGGTGACGCACTACGTCTGCATGTTCACCGACATTTCGGCGGAGAAGGCGCAGCGCCAGCAGCTCGAATTCCTGGCCAACTTCGACCCGCTCACCGGCCTGTCCAACCGCCTGTGGTTCGGCCAGCAGCTCGCCGCTGCCGCGCAGCAGGCGCAGCGCGACGGCGAGACCCTGGCCGTGCTCCTGCTCAACCTCGACCGCTTCAAGGACGTGAACGACAGCTACGGCCACCAGGTGGGCGACGAGGTGCTCAAACACATCGCGCGCCAGGTGCGCGCAGCGCTGCGCCCGGGCGACCTGGTCGGGCGCATGGCCGGCGACGAGCTGGCGGTGCTGGTGCGCCAGCTGCGCCATGCCGAAGGCGCCGCCGCCGTGGCGCGCGGGCTGATCGCTGCCGTCGCCCAGCCCTGGGTGTCGCCGCAGGGGGTGGAGATCGTCGTTGGCGTCAGCGTCGGCATCTGCATGTACCCCGACCACGCCGACACCGCGCAGGCGCTGCTGCAGGGCGCGCACGCGGCGGTGTACGGCGCCAAGGCACGCGGGCGCGGCGCCTGGTGCTTCTTCCACGAGGAAATGACGCAGGCCGCGCGCGAGCGCCTGGAGATCGAGGCGCGCCTGCGCGTGGCGCTGGCGCAGGGGCATTTGCAGCTGTACTACCAGCCGCAGGTCGATGTCGCCAGCGGCCGCATCATCGGCGCCGAGGCGCTGCTGCGCTGGCTCGACCCGGAGGAGGGGCTGATCTCGCCGGCGCGCTTCATTCCGGTGGCCGAGAGCTCGGGCCTGATCGGGCCGCTGGGGCAGTGGGTGCTGCGCCAGGCCTGCCAGCAGGGCCAGCAATGGCGCGCCGCCGGCCTGCCGGCGATCACGCTGGCGGTGAACGTCTCGCCGCGCCAGTTCCACCTCACCGACGTCGCTGCCAGCTGCGCGCAGGCGCTGGCGGCATCGGGCTTTGCGCCGGCGCAGCTGGAGCTGGAGCTGACCGAATCGGCCCTGGCCGAGCGCCCCGAGGAAGCGCGCCAGGTGCTGCTGCGCCTGCGCGCGCTGGGCGTGCGCATGGCGGTGGACGACTTTGGCACCGGCTACTCGTCGCTGGCGCACCTCAAGCGCTTTGCGCTCGACGTGCTCAAGATCGACCAGGGCTTCATCCGCGACCTGCCCGAGAGCAGCGACGACCTGGCGATCAGCAGCGCCATCATCGCCCTCGGCCACAGCCTGGGCCTGGCGGTGCTGGCCGAAGGCGTGGAGACGGCGGCGCAGCTCGAATGCCTGCGCCAGCGCGGCTGCGACGCCTACCAGGGCTACCTGTTCTCGCGCCCGCTGCCGGCGGCCGAGTTCACGGCGCTGCTGCAGGCCCAGGCGCCGGTGCCGGCGTAGCGCTGGGGGTGGCGCTGGGCGTTGTGCGGGGTGGTGCGCCCCAGCTCTGGCGCAGCTCGGCGCAGTGATCGCGCGGCGCCAGGGCCGGGGTCAGCACGATCCAGTCTGCTTCTGTTTTGATAGCTGCTTGCGCTTGTCCCGCTTGCCCTATCGCCACTTTGGAGTCAATTTCTGGCGCCAGCCAGGTGGGAATGCCCAGGTGGCGCTGCACATGCTGCAGGCCGGCGAGCAGCAGTACCGTGCGCCCGGGCTGCAGCAGCGCCTGCGCGGTGTGCGCCAGGCTGCGGTCGCGCGCGAGCTGGATGCGTGCCATGGGCCGGATTTGCGCTGGCGGCAGCAGGTCGCAGTGGCCTTCGCGCACGGCGTCTTGCTGGCGCTGCCAGGCGGTGGCGCCCAGGTGGCTGTCGAGGGTGCTGTCCTGCTGCGCCGCCTTCATCTGCGCCCGGGGCAGGTTGCCGCCGTACACCGGCACGCCGGCGCGCACGGCGGCGAGCACCGCCGGGCCGTAGTGTGCCCAGGGCCAGGCGCTGTCGTTCCAGGCCAGGGCCTGGCGCACGGCGGCGGCGGCGGCCTGCGCGGGCAGGCCCTGGGTGCTGTGGCCGGCCTCGGCCATCTCCAGCACCAGGGCGGCGAGCTGGCCGCGTGCGGCCAGCCATTGCACGCTGTGTGCCTCCCATTGCTGGTGGGCGTCGGCGTCGTGCTGTTCGCCCAGCAGCAGCAGGGCCGTGGGCGCGGCGGCGGCCAGCGGCGCTGGCCAGTCGGCCAGGGGCAGCTGCGGGGCTCGGGGCGATGGGGCCAGGCTGGCGCAGCCCGCCAGCCACAGGCTGAGGGCGGCCAGGGGCCAGAAGGGGCGCAAGGTTTTCATGCGGCGATGGTACGGGGTGCGCTCCTACACTGGGGGCCATGCGCACCAAACCTTCTCTCTCCACCAAGCTGCTGGGCCTGGGTGTGGCCTTTTTGCTCATCGCCCTGGGCTCGATCGGGCTGACGCTGTGGGTCACCTGGCAGCTCGAGGGCGGCGCCGCCGCCGTGAACGAGGCCGGGCGCCTGCGCATGAACCTGCTGCGCATGGTGATTGCGCAGCAAAACGAGTCGCCCGAGCGCGTGGCGGCGCTCGAACGCCAGTTCGACGCCAGCCTGGAACTGCTGCGCACGGGCGATCCGGCGCGCCCGCTGTTCGTGCCGCGCGCCGAGGAGACGCGGGCACGCTTTGAGCGCGTGCGCAGCGAGTGGCAGCAGCTGCGCGCGCAGTGGAGCACGGTCATGCCGGGCGAGGCGATCGAGCGTGCCGACGGCTTTGTCTTTCACATCAACGCCTTCGTGCAGGCGATCGAGCACCAGATCGCGCGCTGGACGGCGGTGCTGCACCTGTTCCAGCTCCTCATGGTGGCGCTGGCGATTGCGGCTGCCGTGACCTTCATGGCGGTCAGCTACCTGCTCATCCTGCACCCGGTGGCGCGTTTGCAGCAGGCCATCGAGCGGCTGCGCCAGGGCGACCTGGGCACGCGCATGACGGTCGATACGCAGGACGAATTTGGCCAGCTGTCGGCCGGCTTCAACCTTATGGCGCACGCGCTGCAGGAGTCGCACGACGACCTCGAGCGCAAGGTGCGCGAGAAGACGGCCAGCATTGCCGAGCAGAACCAGCGCCTGGCCGCGCTTTACGCCGTCAGCGCCCTGGGCGCCGAGGCCGGCAGCCTGGAGGTGCTGGCACAGGGCTTCGTGCGCCAGATCCGCCAGGTGGCCGATGCCGACGCCGCCGCCGTGCGCTGGAGCGACGAAGCGAACGAGCGCTACGTGCTGCTGGCGGCCGACGGTATGCCCAAGGAGCTGGCCGAGCGCGAGCATTGCCTGGCAGCGGGCAGCTGCGAGTGCGGCCAGGTGCCGGAGACGGCGCGGATGCGCGTCATCCCGATCACGCCCGTCTCCGGCCAGCAGCTGCCGCACTGCCGCGAGGCCGGGTTCGAGACCGTGGTCAGCATCCCGGTGCGGTTGCAGCAGCGCGTGCTGGGCGAGGTGTCGCTGTTCTTTCGCCACGCCCGCGCCCTGCCCGAGGAGACGCGCAGCCTGCTCGCCACCTTGGTGCAGCACCTGGCGAGCTCGATGGAGAGCCTGCGCGCCAGCGCCCTGGAGCGCGAGGCGGCGGTGGCGCACGAGCGCAGCCTGCTCGCGCGCGAGTTGCACGACTCGATCGCGCAGTCGCTGGCGTTTCTCAAGATCCAGACGCGGCTGCTGCGCGACGCCATCGCCAAGGACAACCGCGAGGTGCGCGAGCGCAGCCTGGACGAGCTCGAAGAGGGCGTGCGCGAGTGCTATGCCGACGTGCGCGAGCTGCTGCTGCACTTTCGCACCCGCACCAGCGACGAGGACATCGAGGCCGCACTGCGCGCCACGCTCTCCAAATTCGAGCACCAGACCGGCATCGCCACGCAGCTGCACATGGCCGGCCACGGCCTGCCGCTGGACGCCGACGTGCAAATCCAGGTGCTGCACATGGTGCAGGAGGCGCTGTCGAATGTGCGCAAGCACGCCGGTGCCAGCCGCGTGCAGCTGCGCGTGCAGCGCCATCCCTGGCAGTTCGAGGTCATCGACGACGGCTGCGGCTTCGACCCGGCGCGCGTCGCTCCGGACTCGGTGCACGTCGGCCTGGGCATCATGCAAGAGCGCGCGCAGCGCGTGGGCGCGCAGGTGCGCGTAGACTCCGCGCCCGGCGCTGGCGGCACCCGGGTGTGCATTGCCCTGCCGGCTGCCGCACCCTTGGTTCCTGAAGAGAGTACAAGCCCATGAACGAGCCGATTTCCGTTTTCGTCGTCGATGACCACACCCTGTTTCGGCGCGGGCTGGTGGCCCTGCTCGGGCTCGACGAGGGCCTGCGCGTGGTCGGCGAGGCCGGCGACGCCGGCCAGGCGCTGCGCCTGGTGGGCAGCCTGCAGCCGCAGGTCATCCTGCTGGACAACCACCTGCCGGGTGTGCTCGGGGTCGATGCCATTGCCGGCCTGCGCGAGGCCGCGCCGGCGAGCCGCGTCGTCATGCTGACGGTGAGCGAGGACGGGCAGGACCTGGCGGCGGCGCTGCGCCACGGCGCCCAGGGCTACCTGCTCAAGACCATCGACGGCGATCTGCTCTCTGAGGCCATTCGCCGCGCCGCACGCGGCGAGCCCGTGGTCAGCCCGGAGATGATGGGCAAGCTCGTCGCCGCCTTCCAGAGCCAGGGCGCGCCCGAGGCCGAGGCGCCGGCGCCGGCCGAGGAGGCCTCGCCGCTGTCGCCGCGCGAGGAAGAGGTGCTGCGCGAGATCGCGCGCGGCGCCAGCAACAAGGAAATCGCCCGCGTTCTGGACATTGCCGAAACCACGGTGAAGATCCACGTGCAGCACATCCTGCGCAAACTCGGCCTGACCTCGCGCGTGCAGGCGGCGGTCTATGCCTCCGATCGCCAGCGTGCCGAGGGCTTTGATTTGCTATCAAAGTAAGAGCTGCTGACGCACTGTTGATAAGCGTTTCAGCCGGTTTTATTTCAGCCACTGCGCCAGCTTGTGGGCCACGCCGGGGTCGGACAGCAGCTGCAAATGCCCCACCTGGTAGGCGATGTGCTGCCGCGCCGGGGCAAAGGCCAGGCGCCGTGCGGGTTCGCGGTGGCGGCCCAGGGCGCTGGCCAGGGGCACCAGGCCGTCGCCCAGCAGGCGCTCGGCCAGGCAGGAGCGGCGCGTGGCCAAGGTGGCGGCAACGGTGTAGCAGGCGATGCCCTCGGGCAGCGGCAGCGGCGCGTTGCCCTCGGCGCGCACCTGGCCGTGGCGCAGGTCGGTAATGCCGGCGCTGCGCAGCCGCCCCAGGCGGGCGAAGGGGCGGCTGTAGGGCGTGCTGCCCAGCAGCAGATCGACGCCGTGGCCGGCACGTTCGAGCGGCGCGCCCTGGTGCGGCGAGCCCACAAACACCAGGCGGCGCAGTTGCGCCGGCCAGTCCATGCCGGCCTCGGTGGCCGCCTGCACGGCGGCGCGCAGCACCAGGCCGCCCATGCTGTGGCCGATGGCGGCAAAGTCTGACAGCGCAGTCGGCCAGGCGGCCAGCAGTGCCTGGAGCTGCTGCGCCAGCAGGCGGCCATTTTCGGCAATCGGCAGGCCGCTGTTGTAGCGCAGGTAGAGGGGCGTGTAGCCGTGCGCCTGCGCCAGGTAGGCGCCGTGGTCGTGGCCGCCTTGCTGCCACTGCAGGTCGTTCATGCACAGGCCGTGCACCAGCAGCAGGAGCTTGCCCCCGCCGGGCAGGGCGGCCATGTCGAGCGGCTGGCCGCCCTGGCGCAACTGCATGGGCAGGGCCAGGGGGCTGGCGTCGGCCGCCAGGCGGTCGCCGAGCACGCCGTTGAGGGCCGAGAGCAGGGCCTCGCGCTCGGCGTCCACGCCCGCAGCCGGGGCCGCCAGGGCGGGTTCGAGCCAGGGTTCGAGGCGCAACAGCGCCGCCTGCAGGCCGCGATCGACCCAGCGCGTGCCGCCCTCGATGCTGCGGTACACCAGGCCGGTGATGCCGCTGGTGCTGCCGGCACGCGCACCGCCGGGCAGGCCGATGGTGGCGCGCACCGACTGGTGCACGCCCTCGACGATCTGCACCACGCCGGTGGTGGCCTGGGTGGCCAGGCGGGCGGCGGCGCGCAGGTCGCTGGCGCGCAGCTGCTGCCAGGTGCGGCGCGGGGCCGGGCGGGGGCTCAGGGGCTGGCGGGGCATGATGCTCCTTAAAAGATAGCTGGTGACGCAATCTGGGCAGGCGCTAGAGGCTGTTTTTGGCATTGCTTACGGCCGGGGCCAGCGCCTGCGCAGTGTGGCATAGCGGGTGGTAGTAGTTCTTTGGAACTAGGGTGCGTGGCGCTCCCATCGTTCTTTTGCTGTGGCCCCGGCCTCCCAGCGAAGGATGGGCAGGGCAGCGGGTTTACGCGAGCATGGCGGGGCATTAGGCATACAAGGAAAAAACCTATGGCTTCCCCGTCGCAACCTGCGGCTGAAGATCCCCGCCGCGTCCGTCAGGCCTGGTCGGTGCTCATCGTCAGCACCCTGGCTTTTACCGTCTGTTTCATGGTCTGGATGATGTTCGGCATCATCGGCATCCCGATCAAGAAGATGCTCGATCTGAACTCGACCCAGTTCGGCCTGCTCACCGCCATGCCGGTGCTCACGGGCTCGCTGGTGCGCGTGCCGCTGGGCATCTGGACGGACAAATTCGGTGGCCGCATTGTGCTCGCCTGCCTCATGGCGGTGACGGTGCCGGCCATCTGGATGATGGGCTACGCCACGCAGTATTGGCACTTTCTGACCATCGGCCTGTTCGTCGGCCTGGCCGGCGGCGCGTTCTCGGTCGGCACGCCCTATGTGGCGCGCTGGTTCCCCAAGAATCGCCAGGGCACGGCCATGGGCGTGTACGGCGCCGGCAATTCGGGTGCGGCGGTGAACAAGTTCGTCGCCCCGGTCATTCTGGTGGCCTTTGGCTGGGCGGCGGTGCCGCATGTGTACGCCGCCATCATGCTGGGCGCGCTGATTCTGTTCTGGTTCTTCAGCTACAGCGATCCCAGCCACCTGGTGGCGAGCAACGTCAAGTTCTCCGACCAGCTCAAGGCGCTCAAGGACCCCAAGGTGCTCAAGTACTGCCAGTACTACAGCATCGTCTTCGGCGGCTACGTCGCGCTGGCGCTGTGGATGGTGCAGTACTACGTGGGCGAGTACGGCCTCGATATCCGCGTGGCGGCGCTGCTGGCGGCCTGCTTTTCGCTGCCCGGCGGCGTGCTGCGCGCCATCGGCGGCGTATTGAGCGACAAATACGGCGCACACAGCGTCACCTGGTGGGTGATGTGGGTGAGCTGGATCTGCCTGTTCCTGCTGTCGTACCCGCAGACGGATTTCACCATCCTCACGGTCAACGGCCCGAGCACCTTCCACATCGGCCTGAACGTGTACGTCTTCACCGCCATCATGGCCGTGCTGGGCGTGGCCTGGGCCTTTGGCAAGGCCAGCGTGTTCAAGTACATCAGCGACGACTACCCCGGCAACATCGGCACCATCAGCGGCATCGTCGGCCTCGCTGGCGGCATGGGCGGCTTCATCCTGCCGATCATGTTCGGCGCCCTCATGGACTGGACGGGCATCCGTTCGAGCGCCTTCATGCTGATGTATGGCGTGGTCTGGGTCTCGCTCATCTGGATGTACTGGACCGAGGTGCGCCGCACCGACGTCATGACCGGCGAGGGCGCTGCGCCCACTGCCCGCTGATCCCCTTTTCACCACGATTGGAAACCACACCATGGCGAGCAATGCTGTAACGCAAGACGGCGCGCACAAAGGCCGGACGCTGCATATCTGGACGCCCGAGGACAAGGCTTTTTGGGAGCGCGAGGGCGAGGCCGTGGCCAAGCTCAACCTCTGGATTTCGGTGCCGGCGCTGTTCCTGGCGTTTGCCATCTGGCAGGTCTGGAGCGTGGTCGCCGTGAACCTGCCGGCGCTGGGCTTCAAGTACTCGACCAACCAGCTGTTCTGGCTGGCGGCAGCGCCGGCGCTCTCGGGCGCGACGCTGCGCATCTTCTACTCCTTCATGGTGCCGGTGTTTGGCGGGCGGCGCTGGACGGCGCTGTCCACCGCCTCGCTGCTGATCCCGGCGCTGGGCATTGGCTTTGCCGTGCAGGACAACACCACGGCCTACCCGACC
>JAJTBK010000508.1 GCA_021286965.1 Comamonadaceae bacterium
GCGGGCGCCGCCGCGGGCGCAGACACAGGCCCGCGCACCTCGGGCGGCAGGTCCTTGGGCTCGATCACCTGGGCCGGCGCCATCACCGTGAGCCAGTGGCAGATGTTCTCCAGCTGGCGCACGTTGCCCGGGAAGGCAAAGGCTTCGAGCTGCGCCAGGGCGGCCGGAGCCAGGCGCTTGGCCTCCATGCCGAGCTGGCGTGCGCTGTGCTGCAGAAAATGCCGCGCCAGCATGGCGATGTCTTCGCGCCGCTCGCGCAGCGGCGGCAGGCGCAGGCGGATGACGTTCAGGCGGTGGAACAAGTCCTCGCGGAACTGCCCGGCCTGCACGCGCTGCTCCAGGTTCTGGTGCGTGGCGGCAATCACCCGCACCTGGGCCTTGACGGCCTGGTGGCCGCCGACGCGGTAAAACTGCCCGTCGCTGAGCACGCGCAGCAGGCGTGTTTGGAGCTCCAGCGGCATATCGCCGATTTCATCGAGGAACAGCGTGCCGCCATCGGCCTGCTCAAAGCGCCCGCGCCGCTGCACCTGGGCGCCGGTGAAGGCGCCGCGCTCGTGGCCAAAGAGCTCGCTTTCGAGCAAATCTTTAGGAATGGCAGCGGTGTTGATGGCGACGAACGGCCCGCGCGCCACCGGGGAATGGCGGTGCAGGGCACGCGCCACCAGCTCCTTGCCGCTGCCCGATTCGCCCGTGATGAGCACCGTGACCTGGCTTTGCGACAGGCGGCCAATGGCGCGAAAGACTTCCTGCATCGCCGCCGCCTGGCCCAGCATCTCGGGGGCGCTGTCTTCGCCCGGCTCGCTGGTCTGCTCGCGCTCGCCCTCTTGCACGGCGCGGCGGATGAGCTCGATCGCGTGCGGCAGGTCAAAAGGCTTGGGCAGGTATTCAAAGGCACCGCGCTGAAAGGCCGAGACGGCGCTGTCGAGGTCAGAGTACGCGGTCATGATGATGACCGGCAGCCCCGGCTGCAGCGCGTGCACCTGTTCGAGCAGCTCCAGGCCCGAGGGGCCGGGCATACGGATGTCGCTGATGAGCACCAGCGGGCGCTCTGCGGCGCTGGCACTGCCCAGGGCGTCGAGCACCTCGCGCGCCTGGGTGAAGCTGCGCGTGGGCAGGCTTTCGCGCGCCAGGGCTTTTTCCAGGACGAAGCGTATCGAGGGGTCGTCGTCAACGATCCAAATCGGCTGCATGGCTACGTGCCCTCCCTCAGGGTAATGGCCCTGAACAGGCTTCAGGGCAGCGGAATCAAGATGCGAAATGCGGTACGCCCGGGCTGGCTATGGCATTCGATCAGCCCCTGGTGCTGTTGCACGAAGGTCTGCGCCAGGGTCAAGCCCAGGCCCGAGCCAGCCTCCCGCCCAGACACCAGGGGGTAGAAAATCCGGTCGGCCAATGCCTCGGGCACGCCCGGCCCGTTGTCGATCACTAGCAATTCCAGTGCCAGCCTGTACCGTTGGCGCCCGAGGGTCACCTGGCGGGCGATGCGGGTGCGCAGCACGATCTGCGCATCTCCCAGTGCGATGCGCGCGGCCAGGGCCTGGGCGGCGTTTTGCACGATGTTGAGCAGGGCCTGGATGAGCTGGGCGCGGTCGCCCCGGAATTCGGGGATGGAGGTGTCGTAGTCGCGCACCACGGCCAGGCCCTGGGGGTATTCGGCCAGCACCAGGGCGCGCACGCGCTCGCACACCTCGTGGATGTTCACGTCGCCCACGTGGTGCGGCTGGCGGTGCGGCGCCAGCAGGCGATCGACCAGGCTTTGCAGGCGGTCGGCCTCGTGCACGATGACCTGGGTGTATTCGGTCAGCTGCGGGCTGTCGAGTTCGAGCTGCAGCAGCTGCGCCGCCCCCCGGATGCCACCCAGGGGATTCTTGATCTCGTGCGCCAGGTTGCGCACCAGCTCCTTGTGCGCCTGGGCCTGCGCCTGCAGGCGTTCTTCGCGCTCCTGGCGCACTTGCTGCTGCAGGGGCCACAGTTCCAGCAGCAGATCGGGTCCGCCATCGTGCGGCCCCAGGTGCGCGTGCACCGGCAGCAACTCCTGGCCAAGGCGCACCAAGCTGGCGTCGAAGCGCAGGGTGTTCAGGTCGCTGCCGCCTGGTTGCGCCAGCACGCCCTGCAGCGGTGCCGGATCAGCCAGGAAGGGGGCGAAGTCTGCACCTTCGAGCGTGCGCCGCGACAGTCCGAGGGCATCCTCGAGCGCGGCGTTGGCAAAGCGCAGTGCGCCGCTGCGGCCATCGAGCAACGCCACCAGGGTAGACAAGCCGTCAAAGGCGGCGATCGCAGCTGCGGCCAGCATGGAAGGGGGACTTAGTTGCTTGCGCCAGGCAGGCGGCTGAGTTCGCGCTTGATGCCGGCGACGTCGCTGTCGGCTCGCGCCAGGGCACTCTTGAGCTCGGCCGTGCGCTCGGCGTATTTCTGCGGGTTGCCTTGTTCCTGGGCGGTTTTTTCGGGGGCGCCGTTGTTGTACTCCTTGACCAGGCTGGCCTGGCGCGCCTCGGCCTTGCGCAGCTCGGCGTCCAGGATGGCACGGGCGTCGGCATCGCGGGCGCGTTGCTCGTCGCCGCCAAAGCGCGGCGCGGGCGCAGCGTTGCTGCCGCCACCACCACTGGCTGCTGGAGCTGCAGCCCGGGTGGGTGCGGGCCCCAGCACCGTGACGTTGCCACCCTCAACCAGCTTGCAGCCACGCTCCTTGGCCTGGGTGGCGTTGTTGGTGTATTCGTTGCCGCAGCGGTAGATGCGGTCTTGCGACCAGGCGGCGGCCGGCAGCAACAGGGCCGCCAGAAGCAGCAGAGAGTGCGTCTTGTTCATTCGTGTTCCTTGCAAAGGGGTGCCCCTCGGTGGCGCGAAGTATCCCGCAAACCATCGCCGGCAGCACCGCAGCCCTATTGGAGCGCGGCCCGGCGACAAGGTTGCACGCAAAAAAGGCGGCTTGCGCCGCCTCTTTTACCGATCATCCAAGCGCTGGGGCTCAGAGCGAGAAGTACATATCGTACTCAGCCGGGTGCACGCCGATGCGCATCCGCGTCACGTCCTGCATCTTCAGCTCGATGTAGGCGTCGATCATGGCGTCGCTGAACACGCCGCCCTTGGTCAGGAAGGCACGGTCCTTGTCCAGCGCTTCCAGGGCCTGATCCAGGCTGTGGCACACGGTGGGCACCAGCTTGTCTTCTTCCGGCGGCAGGTGGTACAGGTCCTTGGTGGCGGCTTCGCCCGGGTGGATTTTGTTCTCGACGCCATCGAGGCCGGCCATCAAGAGTGCGGCAAAGCCCAGGTAGGGGTTCATCAGCGGATCGGGGAAGCGGGCCTCAACGCGGCGTGCCTTGGGGTTGGCGACGTAGGGGATGCGGATCGAAGCCGAGCGGTTCTTGGCCGAGTAAGCGAGCTTGACCGGGGCCTCGAAGTGCGGCACCAGGCGCTTGTAGCTGTTCGTGCCCGGGTTGGTGATGGCGTTGAGCGCACGGGCGTGCTTGATGATGCCGCCGATGTAGTACAGGGCAAAGTCCGACAGGCCGGCATAGCCGTCGCCAGCAAACAGGTTCTTGCCGTCCTTCCAGACGGACTGGTGCACGTGCATCCCGGAGCCGTTGTCGCCGTGGTAGGGCTTGGGCATGAAGGTGGCGGTCTTGCCGTAGCTGTTGGCAACGTTGTGGATCACGTACTTTTGCAGCACGGTCCAGTCGGCGCGCTCGACCAGGGTACTGAAACGCGTGCCGATCTCGTTCTGGCCCGCACCCGCGACTTCGTGGTGGAACACTTCGACCGGGATGCCCAGGGATTCGAGCACCAGCGACATTTCAGCGCGCATGTCTTGCGTGCTATCGACCGGGGGCACGGGGAAGTAACCGCCCTTGGTGGTCGGGCGGTGGCCCCGGTTGCCGCCTTCGAGCTGGCGGCCGCTGTTCCAGGGGGCTTCGTATTCTTCGATTTCGTAGAAGGTGTTGTTCGGGTCGGTGCTCCAGCGCACGCCGTCGAAGATGAAAAATTCGGGCTCGGGACCAAAGAAAGCGGTATCGCCCAGGCCGGAGGCTTTGAGATAGGCTTCAGCGCGCTTGGCGATGGAACGCGGGTCGCGATCGTAGGCCTTGCCGTCGCTGGGCTCGATCACGTCGCACGACAGGATCAGCGTGGTTTCTTCAAAGAAGGGGTCGATGTTGGCCGTGCTCGGATCAGGAATGAGCTGCATGTCCGAGGCTTCGATGCCCTTCCAGCCGGCGATGGAGGAGCCATCGAAGGCGTGGCCGGCAGTGAATTTTTCTTCATCGAAATGCGACACAGGCACCGTGGTGTGGTGCTGCTTGCCACGGGTATCGGTGAAACGGAAGTCCACAAACTTGACTTCGTTTTCCTTCACCATCTTCATCACGTCTGCAACGGTCTTGGCCATCAGGTTCTCCTGGGTAGAGGGCTGTTAAGAAAGGTGCTATCAACTAGCAGGGAGTGTGCCAGCTGCAACTCCAAGAAATAGGGATCATCCGGTGCGCAGTCTTGGAC
>JAJTBK010000510.1 GCA_021286965.1 Comamonadaceae bacterium
ACCGCCGACATCGACTATTCCCGCCTTGCGCCAGCCGACGCAGCCACCGCACTGGTCGCATTGGTGGCAGAGCACCACCCCCAGGCAACCCGTCCAGACGTTGATCTCAGCGCATTCCGGGCCGACTACGCTGCCCGCTTCCGCGCGGCCGCCGAACGGCGCGACATTGACGCCCAGGCACAACTACTCGTCGAACTCGGCCAGCGCCTGCGCGACGGCCAATATCGCGTCCGGCTACCCGACGGACGCGCCTGGCCAATCCGCGCCGACAGAGGGCTCGGTGCTCTCACGCTCGCCAGAGGCGCAGTCAACCACCCCATGCCGCGCGTCTGGCTGCGCGACGACGGTCGCCTGATGGTCACCGCAGTCGCCCCAGGCTCTCCTGCCGCCCAGGCGGGCCTGCAACCCGGCTCCGAAATCCTCGCCATCAACGGCGAAAAACCCAGCCACTACCTGGATCGCCTGGCGCCAACCTCTCTGCACGCGACGGGCCACGAACGCAAACTCGATGTGACACCGCTGGATTTGGGCACACCACCAACACTGTCGTTACGAGCACGAGCGCCCAGCGGACAAGAGCAAGACCTGCACATCGTATCCGTGCCCGCTGCCACTCCGACCCCGGCCGAACCCAGCCTGAGCGCCTTCCAGCTACGCAGCGCACGCGGCGGAAATTACGCCTACATTGCGCTCAACAGCTTTGTCGATGGGGCCACCGGCCAACTGCTGCGATGGGAAAACAGCCTAGCCGCCGCCACGCAGGCGCGCGCAGAAGGCCTGATCATCGACCTGCGGGCACACCAGGGTGACAACCACCAACTCGTCGCCCACATGCTGGCCTCGCTATACCCCTCGAATCACCCTCTGCGCCTGGCCAATTCAGCGCAGCGCACCTTCGACCCTACAGCCAGGGTCTGGCGCAGCCGCGGCGCACTAGGGCTCCCCCCCAACTCCCCCTGGCCACAGCAGGCCCCACATTCAACGGCCCGGTCGTGGTGCTTACCGGCGAAGGCTGCTCTGGCCCCTGCGAGTTGTTCGCCGCTTGGCTTCAATCCAGCCAGCGCGCCGACATCGTGGCAACCCACCCCACAGCAGGTGCCCTGGGCCAGACCATGCGCGTGCATCTCCCCAGCGGGCTATCGGTGCAACTACCTCTGCTGGAAGAAACCGGCCCAGCCACCCAAGACCCTGCAGCCAGACTGCAAGGACGCGGTTTGGCACCCCGGTTGCGCGTGCCTGTGAATACAGACTTCATCGCTTCAGTGCAGGCCGGAGGAGACCCGGTACTCGACACTGCCGTGCTTCGGCTAGATCAAGTCCGTACCCCTGGCGCAAGGCGCTAAAGAAACTCTTCGACACCCCTCGCCGAAGCAGCGGGTGGAGCTGAAAAAGACGCAGTCGGCTTGAAATTTTGATCAACCCATGGCAACACAAGAAGAGCAGCAATATTTATACAGCCCCGTCGTTCAAGTCGCAGTGGAGGGCAGCTATGCGGTCGGCGCTACGCAAAGCTGGGATGCATTCATGCGCAAAAGCTATGACCAGGCCAATCAGGCAATATCGCGTCAGGCCAATGCGTTGCTGTTGCGCGGAAATGTTTCTGCGTCGGAGGCCCGTGCGCTGGTGGAAGGGCAACGGAATGCATTGGTCATGCAAATGCGCCGACAACTTAGCCCATGGGGGCGTATCTACTCAGAACTGCTGAAGTCATCCAGCAGTTTGCCGACGCTGGATCAGCTTGTCGCACGCAAAGGTAGTATTGAGGCGGTACTGACCAGCGTGGGTAAAAGCCGCAGTTCGGTTAACCGCTTCGCAGCCACCGTACGCGCTGCTGGCCCAGCGGCTATCATCATTCAAATCTCTCTGTCGGGGGTCATCATTTCCCAAGCTGCTCCGCAAGATCGCGCGCGCGTTGCATCCGGGCCAAGCCGGATCCGTCGTGGGTGGCGCTGCTGGTGGCGCAGGAGGAGCCTGGGCAGGCTGTCTTGCAGGTGCCGCGCTGCTGTCTCCCAGCTTGATTCTGCCCATCGTAGGCGAGCTTGGTACCGGCGGCGGTTGTCTTATCGGAGGAATTGTAGGTGCCTTTGGTTTTGGGGCGGCAGGGGCTGCTGTAGGTGAAACGGCGGGTACCAAGACGTATGATTTTTTGACCAGCATGGAATGGAAGCGTGCTTGATGGACTGGGTTGACCTGGTAAATCGTTACTTTCTGAACGCTATCGCCAAACGGCGTACGCGTGGATGCCCTTCTTCGAGTCCAGCGCTGCTGCTCATGTCGCCGGCGATCATTAATCAGTTGGCGCGTCTCGATTTGGCTTCTCACGCAGGTTATATAGGCGAAACCTGGGTCTTGTGGGGAGTATTAGTCGATGGCACACCCACTGCAATCAGCGAAACAGAGCCTGGCTGGCAAGCCATGCGCAGTGCGCTTGAGCAAAGCAGTCGTCTGCATGTAGCCCTGCATGAGGCTGAACTGCGCTTGATGACTGACCCGCACCGACTGCCGCTTTGCCTTATTGGCGATGCGAAGACACCACCAAGTGATGCTATACCAGAAGCTGCACCCCGCATCACTAAGTAAGGGGCCGGTTGGATGATCAATGACAAACCGTTCGAGCGTTTTGATTGATAGGGCTCACTATATTGAACATGTGCTCGCACAGGCAGACTTCTGACCATGAAATACGGCTGCATTCCATCGCTGGCATTGGCGCTCTGTGCCAGCCACCTTTTCGTCGGTTGTACACATGCAGCCGCGTCCACGACCAACCAACCCCAAAACCATTCTCCCTCAACCGTAGCCTTTGACCCTACCGACCGCAGCCAATATCGCTACATCTATGCCGTGTATTGCAACGGTACCGTGGATAAGCTTGATCTGGTGCGGCGTACAAAAGTGAGCAGCTTTCAGATATCCGAACATAGCGGTACGCCACCTGCCGTGGCGGTGCTGCCAAGCGCAGGCATGCGCCCAGGCACTTGTCTAGCACGTGCCGTGGTCACAGCAGACACGCACGACCAAGCTGCAGGTGTGGTGAATATTGTCGCCAGCGATCAACTGCAGCCCGATGAGGATGGACAGGCTCACTTTCGCCTGCTGACTTTTGCGCTGCCCGCCTGGACGCTCCAGCATACCCGTGATCTCGGGCGTTTCAACGTCCTGAACGGCACCCCACCACGGATGACGCGCATTGCTGACGGCTCTCTGGCCGTAAGGCAAGTGTCCAGCGCCAACCCTGCGACCGAAATAGCCAATCAAGTCAAAACCTACATCGGCACAGAAACACTGGGGTGGCTAACCGCCACGGAATGGTCGGCAAGCAACGTACTACTGGATTACGCGCTGCCCGATCAAACAGGCACCGGTATCGCACTTGCCAATCAGGCTCACCGCCGAGTCATACGCATGGCCGAATTCCACAAA
>JAJTBK010000521.1 GCA_021286965.1 Comamonadaceae bacterium
TATTGCCAGCAGCGCGGCATCGATCCGCAGGACGCCACGGCGCTCATCGTCGGCGGCTTCTGCCAGGCGGTGCTGGAGGAGCTGCCCATGGAGTTCGCGCTGGAAGCCAAGGCGCTGCTCGCGGTGTCGCTCGAAGGCGCGGTGGGCTGACAGCGCCGCGATTTCAAGAAAACCGGCTCCAAGCCTTACCCAGAAAGCGCTAGCAGCTATCAAATTTGAAAGAAGAACCACCCATGACCACCCCTTCCCCCCTGCTGCAGGTGCGCGATCTGCACGTCGCCGTGGGCGAGCGCACCGTGCTGCGCGGCGTCTCGTGCGACGTGCAGCCCGGCAGCCTGGCCGTGCTGATGGGCGCCAACGGCAGCGGCAAGAGCACGCTGGGCATGGCGCTGGCCGGCCACCCGCGCTACCGCGTCACCGGCGGACAGGCGCTGCTCGCAGGCCAGGACCTGCTGGCGCTGCCGGCCCACGAGCGCGCCCGCGCCGGGCTGTTCGTCTCCTTCCAATCACCGCCGGACATCCCGGGCGTGAAGAACAACCTTTTCATCCGCACCGCGCTCAACGCCGTGCGCGAGGCCCGGGGCGAGGCGCCGCTGGACGCCTTTGACTTCCTCACCAGCGCCAAGAGCGCCGCCAAAGACCTGGGCCTGCCCGCCGCCATGCTCGGCCGCCCGGTGAACGAGGGCTTCTCCGGCGGCGAGCGCAAGCGCAACGAGCTCTTGCAGCTGACCCTGCTGCAGCCGCGCCTGGCGCTGCTCGACGAAATCGACTCCGGCATGGACGTGGACGGCGTGCGCACCGTGGTCGAGCAAGTGGCCCGCCTGCGCGCAGCGGGCATGGCCTTCATCGTCATCTCGCACTACCTGCAGATGATCGAGCAGCTCGCGCCCAGCGCCGTGCTGCGCCTGGACCAGGGCCGCATTGCCGAGGCCGGCGACCTGGCCCTGGCCCAGCGCATCGCCCGCACCGGCTTTGCCGCCGCCAGCGCCACCCCCACGACGCAAGGGGCCTGAACATGGACAGCGCACTGCAAGACCGCCAGGCCGCCCAGGCCCAGCTGCAGCAAGGCGGCTGGATCGCCCGGCGCAGCGAAGCCTTCCACCACCTGCCCCCGCCAGCGCTGGCGCAGTGGCTACCTACCGACAGCGCCACACCCGACAGCGCGGCCCGCGAATGGCAGCTGCACATCGACAGCGGCAGCGCCGACGCCGTGCAGGTGCAGTGGCTCAATGCCTTGGACGCCCGCGACCGCACCGCGCTCTTGGCCGCCCTGCCCACCCCCGGCGCGGGCCCGGCCAAGGCGCAAGAAGCCGCACCCTTTGCCTGGGCGCACCGCGCCCTGTGCCGCCAGGGCCTGTACCTGCGCATTGCCGCGCCCGCCAGCGCGGATGCGCCCCCCGTGGTGCTGACCCTGCGCCACCAGCCGCACAGCGCCGTCAGCGCGCCCGCGCTCATCGTCGAGCTGGCGCCCGGCGCGCGCTGCCTGCTGCGCGAAGAACACGCGGGCAGCGGCACGCACAACCTGCACAGCCACATCCGCCTGGGCGCGGGCGCGCAGCTGCAGCACCTGCGCCTGGCCACGCCCGGCAGCGGCGCGCAGTGGGCGCACCACGTGCACGCCACACTGGCGGCGCAGGCCGAGTACGCCCAGGCCCTGGTCGCCAGCGACAGCGCCTACCACCTGCAGCGCCACAGCGTGCAGCTGCAAGGCCGGGGCGCGCAGGCCCGCCAGGGCGCGCTCTTGCTGCTCGACGCCCAGCAAATCGACCAGCAAACCCACACCGACCTGCAAGCGGCGCACAGCCACAGCGCCGTGCGCTCCCTGGTGCTGGCGCACAGCAACGCGCGCGCCGTGAGCAACGCCTACACCCGCATCGCCCCCGGCGCCGACGAGGCCCAGGTGCTGCAGCGCCTCACGGGCATTCCGCTGGACGGCGCGCCGCGCCTGATCCTGCGCCCGCACCTGGAAATCCTGCACGACCAGGTGCAGGCCGCCCACGGCGCCACCTGGGGCGCGCTGCCACCAGACGCCCTGTTCTACGCCCGCCAACGCGGCCTGGCCGAGGCCGAGGCCCGCGCCCTCATCACCCAGGGCATGGCCCGCGCCGTGCTCGAAGCCACCCTGCCAGGCAGCGACTGGCTGGGCCAGTGGCTCGACACCGGCTGGCTCGCCCAGCGCCTGGCCACGCACGCCCAGGGCGGTAATGGGAGCGCGACATGATGGCTATTGATTTGATAGCTGCTAGCGCTTATCCAGCAAGCGCTAGCGCCATTTTTTATCCATGAACAGGAGGAATCCACACCATGGCCAGCCCCCTGCTCCCCCCTACCCTGCGCGCGCAGTTCCCCATCCTGGCGCAAACCATCCACGGCCAGCCGCTGGCCTACCTGGACAACGCGGCCACCACGCAAACACCGCTGGCCGTGCAGCAGGCGCTGCAGCAGTTTGAGCAGCACGACCGCGCCAACATCCACCGGGGCGTGCACAGCCTGAGCCAGCGCGCCACCGAGGCGTTCGACGCCGCCCGCGCCACGCTCAAAGCCTTTGTTGGCGCCGGCCAGCAGTACGAACTGGTCTTCACCAGCGGCACGACCGAGGCGCTGAACCTGGTCGCCTGGGGCCTGTGGGCTGGCGGCCCCGGCCACGCCTGGCTGCGCCCGGGCGATCGCATCATCAGCACCGCGCTGGAGCACCACGCCAACCTCGTGCCCTGGCAGCACGCCGCGCGCATGAGCGGCGCCGAGCTGGTGGTGCTGCGCCCCGATGCCGCTGGCCGCATCACCGAAGCCACGCTGGCCGCCGCCCTCACCCCCAACACCCGCGTGCTGGCGCTGACGGCCACGGCCAACGCCAGCGGCGAGCGCCCGCCCTACGAGGCCCTGCTCGCCCAGGCCCAGGCCGTGGGCGCGCTCACCGTGCTCGACGCCGCCCAGGCCGTGGCCCACGCCATGCCGGCGCTGGCCGATCTGGCGTGCGACTTCATGGCCTTCTCCGGCCACAAGATGTACGGCCCCATGGGCACGGGCGCCCTGGTGGGGCGGCGTGCGGCGCTAGAGCGCCTCTACCCCCTGCGCCTGGGCGGCGACATGGTCGAAGACGTCAGTTGCGAGCGCGCCCTGTACGCCGGCCTGCCCGCACGCCTGGAAGGCGGCACGCCCAACGTGGGCGGCGCCGTGGGCCTGGCGGCGGCCGCCGACTTCATCACCGGCATAGGCCGCAGCCGCATCGACGCGCACATCCACCACCTGCGCGCCCAGGCCGTGGCGGGCCTGCAGGCGCTGGGCGGCGTGACGGTGCTCGCGCCCCACGCCGTGGATGCCGCGCTGGTGTCCTTCGTCGTGCAGGACGTGCACCCGCACGACATCGGCACCTTGCTCGACGAGCGCGGCATTGCCGTGCGCACCGGCCACCACTGTGCCCAGCCCCTGCACGACCACCTGGGCCTGGGGCCGACCACCCGCGCCTCCTTTGCCCTCTACAACACCCCCGACGAGGTGCAGCGCCTGCTCGACGGCGTTGCCCACGCACTGAAAGTTCTCCGATGAGCAGCGCAGAAAACGATCTTTACCAGGAAGTGGTGCTGGAGCACAAACGCGCACCGCGCAACTTCGGCCACCTGGACGCCCCCACGCACCAGGCGCAGGGCACCAACCCCTCGTGCGGCGACCGCGTGGCCGTGGAGCTGCGCATGGACGGCAGCACCGTGCAGGACATCCGCTTTTCCGGCCAGGGCTGCGCCATCTGCATGGCCTCGACCTCGATGATGACCGAGGCCGTCAAGGGCCGCGACGTGGACGTGGCCAAGACTTTGCAGCAGCACTTTCGCGCCGTGCTCACGGGCGAGGAAGACCCCGAGCAAGCGCCGCTGGGCAAGCTCGTCAGCCTGGCGGGCGTGCGCCAGTACCCCAGCCGCATCAAGTGCGCGCTGCTGGGCTGGCACGCGCTCATGCACGCCCTTGCCGACAACGACGGCCAGGCCGTGAGCACCGAAGAAGGAGCCCAGCCATGATGCACCGCCGCGAACGCGAAGACGTGCTGGTGCGCCGCACCGTGATGGTGGAAACCGTGCCCAGCGGCCAGCCCTACGAGCTCAAGGAAGGCCAGATCGTGCAGATCACCCAGGCCCTGGGCGGCTCCTTCACCCTGGTGGCGCAGGGGCAGATGGTGCGCCTGAAGGGCCAGGACGCCGACGCCATCGGCAAAGAGCCGCCCCAGGCCATCAGCGCCCCGGCCGACCTGCACCTGGACGAGCTCGAACCCCTGGTGTGGGAGACGCTGCGCACCTGCTACGACCCGGAAATTCCGGTCAACATCGTCGATCTGGGCCTGGTCTACAAGCTCGACTTTGAGCCGCTCGACGGCAGCGAGCAGGTGCGCGCCGTGGTCACCATGACGCTCACCGCCCCCGGCTGCGGCATGGGCGAATCGATTGCCAACGAAGTCTGCGACAAAATCCTGGCCCTGCCGCGCGTGGGCGAGATCACCGTCAACCTGGTGTTCGACCCGCCCTGGGAGCGCTCCATGATGAGCGAAGAGGCGCAGCTGACGCTGGGGTTATGAGCCGCCTCTGAGCCCGGCGTTTATCATCGCGCCCCCATGAGCCACCGCCCCCCCTGCCGCGTCACCGACCGGCACCGCTACGACACCCTGATCGACGCCCGCACGCCTGCGGAATTTGCCATCGACCACATCCCCGGCGCCATCAACCTGCCGGTACTGAACAACGAAGAGCGCGTCATCGTCGGTACGCTGTACAAGCAGCAAGGCGCCTTTGAGGCGCGGCGCGTGGGCGGCGCCATGGTGGCCGCCAACCTGGCGGCGCACCTGCGCGGCCCGCTGGCCGACAAGCCCGCCCACTGGCGCCCGCTGGTGTACTGCTGGCGCGGCGGGATGCGCAGCGGCTCCATGGTGCAGTGGCTGCGCCTGGTGGGCTGGGATGCACAGCAAATGCAGGGCGGCTACAAAGCCTGGCGCCGCCACGTCATCGACCAGCTCGACGCCCTGGCGCCGCAGCTGGCGCTGCGCGTACTCTGCGGCCCCACCGGCAGCGCCAAGACGCGCGTGCTGCAGGCGCTGGCCGCGCAGGGCGCGCAGGTGCTCGACCTCGAAGGATTTGCCTGCCACCGGGGCTCGGTGCTCGGCGCCCTGCCCGGCGTGGCGCAGCCGGCGCAAACCGCGTTCGAGACGCAGATCGTCGCCGCCCTCGACGCCATGGACCTGCAGCGCCCGATCTACATCGAGGCCGAAAGCGCGCGCATTGGCCGCCTGAACGTGCCCCTGGCGCTGCTGAACCGCCTGCGCGCCAGCCCCTGCATCGAGATCGAGGCCGGCACCGCCGCACGCCTGGATTTCTTGCTGCGCGACTACGCCAACCTGGGCGACGACCCGGCGCAGCTGGCGCGGCTGCTGGGCACCCTCAAGGAATTGCACGGCAGCGAGGTCATTGCCCGCTGGCAAGCCTGGGCGCACGAGCGCGCGCTGGCGCCCTTGTTTGCGGAACTGATGGCGCTGCACTACGACCCGCTGTACCAGCGCTCGCAGAGCAAAAACCTGTTCCAGTGGGCCACGCGCCAAAGCGTCGCCACCGACGATTTAACGCCCGCCTCGGTCAACGCCCTGGCGCAGGCGCTGGCGCAACTGGCGCCAGCTGCTGCACCCAGGCCGTGATCGCCGGCGCCTCGCGCAGCAGGCGCAGCTCGGCAAACGCCACCTCGGCCTCGGGGTAGCGCCGGCGCAGCAGGTTGAGCCACTGCTTGATGCGCCCGGCGCGCTGGTGCGCCGACATGCAGCCGCTGACCAGCTGCCAGAACGCCTGCAGCTGCGGCACCAGCGCACTCCAGGGCAGCACGGCGGCGCCGCACTGGCCGGCATCGTGCGCGCGAATGGCCAGCGCCAGCCCCGGGTCGGCGACAGCGCCGCGCCCGAGCATGAGCGCGTCGCAGCCGGCGAGCGCGCGGCAGCGCAGCGCATCTTCGAGCGTCCAGATTTCGCCATTGGCCACCAGCGGCACGCGCAGCGCCGCACGCAGCGCGGGAATGCGCTCCCAGTAGGCCGGCGGACGGTAGCCGTCCTCCTTGGTGCGCGCGTGCACCACGATCTCGATCGCGCCGCCGTCCTGCATCGCCAGGGCGCAATCGAGCGCCTGCGCGCTGTCGCTCCAGCCCAGGCGCATCTTGGCCGACACCGGCAGCGCCGCCGGCACGGCGCGGCGCACGGCGGCGACGACGGCGCCAATGCGCTCGGGCTCGCGCAGCAGTGCGGCGCCGCCACCGTGGCGGTTCACGGTCTTGGCCGGGCAGCCAAAATTCAGGTCGATGCCTTCGGCGCCCAGCTGCGCCAGGCGCGCGGCGTTCTCGGCCATGCAGGCCGGGTCTGAGCCCAGCAGCTGCGCGCGCACCGGCACGCCCGCTGGCGTGCGGCTGCCGTTTTGCAGCTCCGGCAGGGTGCGCAAAAACACCCGCTCGGGCAGCAGCTGGTCGGTGATGCGGATGAACTCGCTGACGCAGCGATCGACGCCGCCGACGCGCGTGAGCAGGTCGCGCAGCACCCAGTCGAGCAGGCCCTCCATCGGCGCCAGCAGCAGTGGTTTGTGGGTCAAATCAGGCTCCAGCGCTTGATATACAAGCGCAAGCAGCTATGAAATTTATAGTACCCCGAGGCGCCAGAGCGACGTCAGCTCGGCGCTGCGGGCGGCGTGCAGCGGGTCGGCCGCGTCCTGCGCCTTGGGGTGCTGCGCGCGCGTGTCGTGGCGCGCGAGCACGCGCAGGCCGGCGGCCTCGATCCAGGCCAGCAGCTGTGCACGCGGGCGCAGGCCCAGGTGCTCGGCCAGGTCGGAGAGGATGAGCCAGCCCTCGCCCCCGGGCGCCAGGTGCGCCTTGAGCCCCGCCAGGTAGCCGCGCAGCATGGCACTGTCTTCGTCGTACACGGCGCGCTCGATGGCGCTGCTGGCACGCCCGGGCAGCCAGGGCGGATTGCAGACGATGAGCGGCGCCTGCCCCGGCGGGAACAAATCGGTGTGCAGCAGCTGCACCTGCGCCGCCAGGCCCAGGCGCTGCAGGTTGTCCTGCGCGCAGGCCAGGGCGCGGGCGTCCTGGTCGGTGGCGACGATGCGCGCCACACCCCGGCGCACAAGCACGGCCGAGAGCACGCCCGTGCCGACGCCGATGTCGAACGCCAGCGCACAAGCGGGCGGCAGCGGCGCCTGGGCCAGCAGCTCGACGTATTCGCCGCGCACCGGCGAGAACACGCCGTAGTGCGGGTGGATGTGCGCGCCGCCCAGGGCGGGAATCGGCACGCCTTTTTTGCGCCACTCGTGCGCGCCGTTGGCGCCCAGCAGCTGGCGCAGTGGCATGACCAGGGCCTGGCCCGGCACCGGGCCCCAGGCTTCGGTGCAGGCGGCGCGCCAGTCGGGCGCGCGGCGCAGGGCCACGCTGTAGTCGCCCGCCAGCTCGATGAGCAGCATCGACAACACGCGCGCACGCTGGGCCTGCGCCAGGCGGTGCAGGTGAAAGGCTTCGGGAAAAGGCTTGGCCGGCGGCGCTTTACCGCCCTTGCCGCCCTGACCACCCTTGTCACCCTTGCGCGGCGTGCGCGCCAGGCGCCGCTGCAGCGCCAGCAGCAGCTGGCGGGCGTTGTGGAAGTCGCCGCGCCACAACAGCGCCGTGCCCTCGCAGGCCAGACGGTAGGCGGCGTCGGCGTTCAGGGTGTCGTCCACGCACTGCACGCGCCGGGGCGGCGTGGCCATGCTCTCGCTGCGCCACAGGGCGCTGCGTTCCTGGCCTTGCTCGTGCCAGCTGAGGGTGGCGGCGGTCGTGGTGGCGGCGGCAGTCACGGTGGTTTAGTTCAGGGGGCGCTGCAGGCGCACTTCTTCGATCTTCACGCCGCCGACGACGGCGGTCTTGGCGGTGCTCATCTCGCGCTTGAAGCCGGCCATTTCATGAAAGCGCAGCGCGCGCTCGTTGCGCAGCGGCACCCAGGCGGTGACGGTGGTGCAGCCCTCTTCCTGCAGGCCGTCGCGGGCGGCGTCCCACAAGGCCACGCCCACGCCCTGGTTCCAGTGGCTGGGGGCGGCGTAGATGGCCCAGATTTCGCCCGTGGTCTGGCGCGATTTGGCGTCGCGCGAACGGTCAAAACCGACGAAGCCGACGATCTTGTCGCCATCGACGGCAACTTGCACCTGGGGCTCGCAGTATTCGATGGCTTCGCGCCAGTAAGCCTGGCGCTTCTCCACCGAGGACATGGATTTCAATTGATCATCGGGCAACAGCCCTTTGTAAGCCTCTTGCGCGGAAGTGGTGTGAATCTGTGCAATGGCCTTGGCATCACGCAACGTGGCCGGACGAACCTGGATACTCGACATGGGGGGAACCGGGAGAGAGAGGGGAAATTCGGAAAACCCGCGATTGTCGCAAATTTGCCCGCTACACTTCTAGCCCCCCTGTGCAACTGCCCCGTGCACATACTGGTTTCGGCCTTGACAAGCGTCACAAGCCAGCCGTAATCCCCTCACGCCATCCCCTCACAACCAGCGCCGCAGCAGCGCCATCACGCGGTCAAAACGCGCACCGTAGGGCGGGTAGAACAGCCAGCCCATGGACAGCGGCGACTGCAGCAGCACCGCCTTCTGGTGCGTCAGGCGCAAGAAGCCAGTCTCGCCGTGGTAGGCGCCGATGCCACTATCGCCCACGCCGCCAAACGGCAGGTTGTCGTGCGCGATGTGCATCAGCGTGTCGTTCACCGTCACGCCGCCGCTGACGGTGCGTGCCAGCACCATATCGCGCGCGGCGTTGTCGCTGCCAAACCAGTACAGCGCCAGCGGGCGCGGGCCGGCGTTGATGTGCGTGATGGCGTCGTCGAGCCGCTCGTAGGTCACCACCGGCAGGATGGGGCCAAAGATTTCTTCCTGCATCAGCTGCATGGCCGAGGTGGCGCCGAACACCAGCGTCGGCGCCAGCTGGCGGCTGATGCCCTCGCCCAGGCCGCCCTGGTGGTTGGGCACGGGCTGCGGCGGCGCCGGCTGCACGTTGACCACCTCGGCCCCCTGGGTCTGTGCCTGCTGCAGCATGGTGCGCAGGCGCGCCAGGTGGCGCGGCGTGATGATGGCGGCGTAGTCGGGGTTGCCCTCGATCTGCGGGAACAGCTGCGCCACGGCAGCGCGGTAGGCCGCCGTGAATGCCGCTTCGCTGCCCCTGGGCAGCAGCAGGTAGTCGGGCGCAATGCAGGTCTGGCCGGCGTTGAGCAGCTTGCCGTGGGCGATCTTGAGCGCCGCGTCCTGCAAATTGGCACCAGCATCGACGATGCAGGGCGACTTGCCGCCCAGCTCCAGCGTGGTGGGTGTGAGGTTGGCTGCTGCCGCCTGCGCCACCTTGCGCCCCACCGCCGTCGAGCCGGTGAACACCAGGTGGTCAAACGGCAGCGAGGCCACCAGCGCCGCCGTGGCCGCGTCGCCCTGGACGACCGCCAACTCCTCGGGCGCAAAGAACTGGTCCACCACCTCGGCGAGCTTGGCGCTGGTGTGCGGCGTGAGCTCGCTGGGCTTGAGCAGCACGCGGTTGCCGGCCGCCAGCGCGGTGATGGCCGGCGCCAGCGCCAGCTGCACCGGGTAGTTCCAGGGGGCAATGACGCCGACCACGCCCAGCGGCTGGCGCGCAATGTAGGCGCGTGCCGGGCGCAGGTGCAGCGGGGTCGAAACCTTTTGCGGCTTCATCCAGCGCGCCAGGTGCGACTCGGTGTGCGACAGCAGCGCGCGCAGCACAAA
>JAJTBK010000523.1 GCA_021286965.1 Comamonadaceae bacterium
GGCGGCCCTGCTGGCGCTGGGCAGCGCGCTGCTGAGCGTGTTTTTACTGCAGCTGCCGCTGGCGCTGTGGCCCGCTTTCATTCGGGGGTGAAGCATGGAATGGCTGGCACATGGGGCCCTGGGCCTGGAGGTGTTGTTCAGCGGCGGCCACGTGCTCGCTGCCGTTGCTGGCTGCCTGCTGGGCCTGGCCGTGGGCGTGCTGCCGGGGCTCGGGCCCATGGCCAGCATTGCCATGCTGCTGCCCGTGACCTACGCGCTGGCGCCGCCCACGGCCTTGATTTTGCTTGCCGGCATTTACTACGGCGCGCAGTACGGCGGCGCCGTGCCGGCCATCTTGCGCCAGCTGCCGGGCGAGGCTTCGTCGGCGGTCACGGTGCGCGACGGCTACGCCATGGCCCGCGCCGGCCAGGCCGGGGCGGCGCTGGGGGCGGCGGCGCTGGCCTCGTTTGTTGCCGGCACCGTGGGCACGCTGCTGCTGGCGGCACTGGCGCCGCTGCTGAGCGCGCAGGCGCAGCAGGTGCTGCAGGCGCCTGAGCAGGTGGCGCTGCTGCTGCTGCTTTTGGTGGGGGCGGTGGTGCTGGCCTCGGGCGCGCTGCTCAAGGCGCTGGGCATGGTGCTGCTGGGGCTGCTGCTGGGCCTGGTGGGCATGGACCCGTATTCGGGCCAGCTGCGCTACGACCTGGGCCTGCCCGAACTGGCCGGCGGCATCAGCTTCATGGCCCTGGCCATGGGGCTGTTTGGCTTGGGTGAAATCATTGCCCACCTGGGGCGCAAGCCGGCAGCGCCGGCGCTGGCCGTGGCGGCGCCGGCGCTGGCGCAGCGCTGGCCGGATGCGCCGCAGCGGCGCCAGCTGCGCCCGGCGCTGCTGCGCGGCACGCTGCTGGGTTCGCTGCTGGGCTGGTTGCCTGGTGGCGGCGCGCTGCTGGCCTCGTTTGCCGCCTACGCGGTTGAGGGCTTGCGCCGTTTGCGCCCCGGCGAGCTGCCGCTGAGCCAGGGCAATATCCGGGGCGTGGCCGCGCCCGAGGCGGCCAACAGTGCTGGTGCCCAGGCGGCCTTCATGCCGCTGCTGGCGCTGGGCTTGCCGACCAATGCCGTCATGGCGCTGCTGCTGGGGGCCTTGAGCCTGCACCAGGTGCAGCCGGGGCCGCTGGTGCCCAGCCAGGCGCCGCAGCTGTTCTGGGGTTTGATTCTTTCCATGGGCCTGGGCAACCTGGTGTTGCTGCTGTGCGGCCTGCCGCCGCTGGGGCTGTGGCTGCGGGTGCTGGCGCTGCCGTACCGGCTGCTTTTTCCGGCCCTGGTGCTGCTGTGTGCGCTGGGCATGTACAGCTTGCAGGCGAGCAGTTTCAGCGTTGCCCTGCTGTGCCTGTGCGCGCTGCTCGGTTATGTGTTTCGCCAGCTGGGCATGGAGCCCGGGCCGCTGCTGCTGGGGTTCATCGTGGCGCCGCAGCTCGAAGCCCAGCTGCGCCTGGCGCTGGTGCAGGGGCAGGGCACTTGGTCGGTTTTTTGGACGCGCCCGCTGGCGGCGGGCCTGCTGGTATTGACGGGGCTGCTTTTGTTGTTGGTGCTGCTGCCGGGGTTGCAGCGCCAGCGGGGGCAGACCTTTGTGGACGATTGATGGATTTTTCTTTTTTCTTTCATGGCTTTGACTTCTTTTCCGGTACAGCATCCGCAGCGCGCCCAGCTGCATAACGAGGTTCACGCCCGTCCGCCCGAGGCCCTCACGGCGCCGGTGGCGATCACGCACATCGTCATGTGGGCCGACGCTGCCGAGCGCGAGGCCAGCCGCGCGCACCTGACGCAGCTGCTGCGCGACCAGCACCTGCCGCTGCCAGGGGCCGACAGCACGCACCTGCGCGTCGATCTGGGGCCGTTTCGCCTGCGCTGGGAGCTGCACACCGAGTTCGTCAGCTGGACCTTCATGGCGCCGCTGGCGGCCGACGGTTTTGGCCAGCGCGAACCCCAAGGGGCGACCGAGGCCGTGCCGCGCGAGTGGCTCGCCGGCCTGCCCGGGCAATGCCTGTGCAGCCTGCACCTGTGGCTGCTGCCGATGCAAAAGTTTGGCGACGCCCCGCTGGTGCCGCAGGTGCTGCGCGAGGACAGCCTGGTGGCCTGCACCGTCGCCGACGGCCATGGCGAGGTGTTCACCGACTTTGCCCTGCACGCCGACGGCTGCTCGCGCATGGTGCTGCTCGCCGGCGCCATGACGCCGCGCCGCCTGGGCCGCCTGGTGCAGCGCCTGCTGGAGATCGAAACCTACCGCATGGCCGCGCTCCTGGGCCTGCCGGTGGCGCGCGAGGCGGCGGCTGTGCTCGCCAGCGCCGAGCGTGAGCTGGCGGCGCTGGCCAACGCCATCCGCAGCGCCGACCGCGACACCGAGCCCGCGCTGCTCGACCGCCTCACGCGCCTGGCCGGCCAGGTCGAGAGCCAGTACGCGGCCACGCATTCGCGCTTTTCGGCCAGCAGCGCCTACTTTGAGCTGGTTGATACGCGCATCCGCGACATTGCCGAGTCGCGCCTGGCGGGGATGCAGACCATTGGCGAATTCATGGACCGGCGCCTCTCGCCCGCGCGCAGCACCTGTGCCTGGGTGGTGCGGCGCCAGGATGGGCTGTCGCAGCGCGTCTCGCGCATGAGCAACCTGCTGCGCACGCGTGTCGAGATCGAGCAGCAGCAAAGCAGCCAGGCGCTGCTCGCCGCCATGAACCAGCGCCAGGACCTGCAGCTCAAGCTGCAGTCCACGGTCGAGGGGCTGTCGGTGGCGGCCATCACCTACTACATCGTCGGCCTGGTGAGCTACCTGGCCAAGGGGGCGCAAAAAATCGGCTGGCCGCTCTCGCCCGAGAGCACGGCTGCCGTCGCCATTCCGCTGGTGGCGGGCAGCGTCTGGTGGTCGCTGCGCCGGCTGCACCAGCGCATGTTCAAGGATAGGCATTGAATTGGCCTGCAGGCCAATACATATCAGCGTGAGCAGCTATCAAAAAGAGAGTAAATAAGTGCTTCAAAGCAACGGCTGACCCGTCAGCACCGCCCGGGTACGGGCACAATGGCCGGCGTTACGTACAAAGCCTTACGTAAAACTACAAGGAATACAAGGAAAGGGGCCATGCACGCTTTGTCGCCATCTCTGCTGCGCTACCTGTGGGGCCTTGCCGCTGCCCTGCTGCTGCTGTGTGCCGGCGCGGCGCAGGCGCAGCCGCCAGCGCCGTACAAGCTGCGCATCGTCGGCGGCCTGGCGGGCGTGACGCAGTACCTGCAGTACGAGGAGCCTTTCTGGACGCAGCAGCTGCAGCAGCTGAGCGCCGGCCGCTACAGTGCCGACATCGTGCCCTTCGACCGCGCCGGCGTACCCGGCTCGGAAATGCTGCGCATGATGCAGCTCGGCGTGCTGCCCTTTGGCACGGTGCTGATGAGCTCGATCGCCACCCAGTACCCGCAGTACACCGCCGCCGACCTGCCGGGCATGGCCGTCGACATTGCGCAGCTGCGCGCCAGCGTGGCGGCGCTGCGCCCCTTTCTGGAAAAAGACCTGCGCCAGCGCCACGGCGTCGAGCTGCTCGCCATCTACGCCTACCCGGCGCAGGTGCTGTTTTGCAAGCGGCCCATCGCCCGCCTGGCGGATCTGGCCGGACGGCGCGTGCGCGTGTCCTCGGGCGGCCAGGCCGACTACGTCAGCGCCCTGGGCGCCCTGCCGGTGAACATTGCCTTTGCGCAGCTGGCGCACAGCCTGGAGTCGGGCGATACCGAGTGCGCCATCACCGGCACCCTGTCGGGCCACAGCCTGGGGTTGTACCGCGTGACGCAATACCTCTACACCCTGCCCGTCACCTGGGGCCTGGGGGTGTTTGCCGCCAACCAGGCGGCCTGGGCCGGTCTTCCGGCCGATCTGCGCGGCCTGCTGCAGCGTGAGCTGCCGCAGCTCGAAGCGCGCATCTGGGATGCGGCCGAACGCGACACGCTCGAAGGGATTGCCTGCAACAGCGGTGCTGCCAGCTGCGCCCTGAGCCGCAAGGGCCGCATGGTGGTGGTCAACCCCTCGGCCCAGGACCAGATCAGGAGCCGCGAGATCTTCCGCAGCGTGGTGCTGCCGCGCTGGCTGCAGCGCTGCACGGTCGATTGCGCCACCATCTGGAACCAGACCGTCGGGCCGCTGCA
>JAJTBK010000531.1 GCA_021286965.1 Comamonadaceae bacterium
CCCAGCACGAGCTGCTGCTGGCCGCCGGCTGCGATTACGGCCAGGGCTATTTCTACTGCCGCCCGGTGGCGGCCGAGGTGCTCCTGGAGCGTCTGCAGCGCGAGGCCTTGGCCGCTACAGCCAGCGCGCCAGCAGGCTGACGAGCCAGCTCAGCAGCAAGGTCGAGGCCAGCGGAATATCCCACTGCCGCCCGCCCAGGCGAAAACGCAGGTCGCCCGGCAGGCGGCCAAAGCCCCAGCGGCGCAGCCAGGGCGCCAGGCCCTGCAGGAGCACCAGGGCCAGGAAAACGACGAGCAACCAACGCAACATGCGCCCAGTGTAGGGCTGCGCATGGGGTAAGCTTTGCACGATTACCACCCACTGCATGGAGCCGTCATGAGCGAGAACAATGCCTTTGGTTTTGCCAAACTGGTGCCCGGGTTCGATTTTCTGCAGGGCCTGGCCAAGGGCGCGGCCGACAAGGTGCCGCAGCTGCCCAACCTGTCGAACTGGGTGGCGCCGACGATCAACGTCGAGGAGCTGGAAAAGCGCATCACCGAGCTCAAGTCGGTGCAGTTCTGGCTGGAGCAGAACTCGCGCGCCCTGGCGGCCACCATCCAGGCGCTGGAGGTGCAGAAAATGACCCTGGCGACGCTGCAGGGCATGAACTTCAACATGGCCGACGTCGCCAACGCCTTCAAGCTCAAGGCCGCCGACACCGTCGCCACCGGCGTGCAAAAAGCCGGCGAGACCGTGGCCAGCGCGGCGCAGGCGGTGTCGGACGTGGCCGCGCGCGCCGCCGATGGGGCGGAAGCCGCCAGCGCCGCCCCGGCACGCAAGAGCGCCAAGGCCGCGCCCGAGGCCAGCGCCATCGACCCGCTGCAGTGGTGGGGCGCGCTCACCAGCCAGTTCCAGCAAATTGCCGCCACCGCCCTCAAGGATGCTGCGCGCCAAAGCGCGCTCGACGCCACCAAAAACGTGGCCACCGGCCTGGCCAAAGAGGCGCTGAAAACCGCCACCGACATGGCCACCCAGATCGCCGCCAAGGGCGTGCAAACCATGCAGGAGGCCGCCGGCGTCAAGCCCGCAGCCGCTGCCGGGGTGGGCGCAGCGGTCAAAACCGTGGCCCAGAAAGCCGCCGGCCAGGCGGGCAAGGCGGTGACCAAGACCGCACGCAAGGCGGCGGGCAAAACCCCGGCCAAAACCGCAGCCAAAACCCCGGCCAAAACCCCGGCCAAGGCGCCGGTGCGTAAAAAAGCCGCTTCCTGAGCGCCCCATCAAGGGTTAAAACAGCCGCTAGCGCTTTCTGGATAAGCGCTAGCGGCTATCAAAACAATAGCGATGCGCATGGCCCGCCGCGTGCATTCCCCCTGAAGGCCTTGCCGTGTCCGACCGCCCGAATCAGTTTGCCCTGCTCACCCAGCGCCGCTTCGCCCCGTTTTTCTGGACGCAGTTTTGCGGCGCGGCGAACGACAACCTGTTCAAGTTCGCCTTCACCGTCATGGTGACCTATCAGCTGCAGGTGGCCTGGCTGGCGCCGGCGCAGGCCGGGCTGGTGATTGGGGCACTCTTCATCCTGCCGTTTTTGCTGTTCTCGGCCACAGCCGGGCAGATCACGGACAAGCTGGAGAAGACGCGCATCATCCGCTTCGTCAAGAACCTGGAGATCGCCATCATGCTGCTGGCCGCCGCTGGCTTTGTGCTGGCGCTGCCGGCGCTGCTGCTGGCCTGCGTCTTTCTCATGGGCCTGCACTCGACGCTGTTTGGCCCGGTCAAGTTTGCCTACCTGCCGCAGGCTTTGAGCGAACGTGAGCTGACCGGCGGCAACGGCATGGTGGAGATGGGTACCTTCGTCGCCATTTTGCTGGGCAACGTCGCCGGTGGCCTGCTCGTGGCGCTGCCGGATGTGGGCCACAGCGCGGTGGCGGCCGGCTGCGTGCTGCTGGCGCTGGTGGGGCGGGCGGTGGCGCAGGCCATTCCAGTAGCACCGGCGCCCGATCCGGGCCTGCAGATTCACTGGAACCCGATCACCGAAACCTGGCGCAACCTGCAGCTGGCGCGCCAGAACGTGGTCGTCTTTCGCTCGCTGCTGGGCATTTCGTGGATGTGGTTCTTCGGTGCGGTGTTCCTGTCGCAGTTTCCCAGCTTTGCCAAGCAGGTGCTGCATGGCGACGAGCAGGTGGCAGCGCTCTTGCTGGTGGTGTTCTCCATCGGCATTGGCACAGGCGCGCTGCTGTGCGAGGTGCTCTCGCGCCGCCATGTGGAGATCGGCCTGGTGCCGCTGGGCACCATCGGCATGAGCGTGTTCGCTATCGACCTGTACTTTGCCGCGCGCAACCTGCCCGAGGCGCCGCTGATGGGCCTGGCCGCCTTCCTGGCGCAGGCGGCGCACTGGCGCGTGATGCTCGATTTGCTGCTGCTGAGCCTGTTTGCCGGGCTCTACAGCGTGCCCATGTACGCGCTCATCCAGATGCGCAGCCAGCCTACGCACCGCGCGCGCATCATTGCCGCCAACAACATCTTGAATGCGCTGTTCATGATTGCCAGCGCAGTTCTGGCCGGCGCGCTGCTGGGCGCGGGGCTGAGCGTGCCGCAGGTGTTCTTGCTCACCGGCCTGGCCAACGCCGTCGTGGCGGGCTACATCTTTTTGCTCGTGCCCGAATACCTGTTGCGCTTTGTCGCCTGGGTGCTTTCGCGCTGCGTCTACCGCTTCAAGGTGCGCGGTGACGCGCACATCCCCACCGAGGGCGCAGCCATCCTGGCGTGCAACCACGTCAGCTTCGTCGATGCCGTGCTGCTCATGGCCGCCAGCCCCCGGCCCATTTATTTTTTGATGGACCACCGCATCTTCCGCGTGCCGGTGCTCGGCTGGCTGTTTCGCCTGGCCAAGGCGATTCCCGTCGCGCCGCAAAAAGAAGACCCTGCCACCTACGAAGCGGCGTTTGAACGTGCCGCCCAGGTGCTGCAGGGGGGCGATTTGCTCGCCATCTTCCCCGAAGGCGGCATCACCCGTGACGGGCAGTTGCAGCCGTTCAAGGGCGGCATCATGAAGATCATCGAACGCGCCCAGGCCGATGGCGTGGCCGCGCCCGTCGTGCCCATGGCGTTGACCCATTTGTGGGGCTCATACTTCAGCCGCATCGAGCAAGGCGGCGCCATGGTGCGCCCCTTCCGGCGCGGCTTTTGGAACCGCGTGGGCCTGAACATCGGCCCCGGCGTGCCCGCCGCCAGCGTGCAGCCCGAGGCCCTGCGCCTGCAGGTGGCGGGGCTGCTGGGGCAGGGGTGAGCTTTAGCGTGCCGTCTGCCAGGCAAACCACAGCGCCACCAGGGCCAGCAGGGCGCTGAGTGCGCGCCGTGCCGTGCGTTCACGGCGGGGGTGGCGCAGCAGCGGCTGCAGCGCACCGGCAAGGGCGACGATGAGCAGGTGGATCAGCGTTGCCACGGCCACGTAGAGCAGCGTCAGCGCCACCGCCTGCGCCATCGCCGGCTGTTCCGGGGCGATGAACGTCGGCAGGACGGAGACGTAGAAGACTCCTGCTTTCGGGTTCAGCAAGTTGGTGACCAGGCCGCGCCGGAAGTACTGCCCGCCGTCGATCGCCGTTTGCTCCGTCCCGGCCCCCGCACCGCGCCAGCCGCTGGCGGCCAGGTAGAGCAGGAAGGCCACGCCCAGCCAGCGCAGCCCTTCGTAGGCCCAGGCCGAGGCCTGGATGAGCTCCGCCACGCCCAGCGCCGCCACCAGGCCGACGACGGCGAGCCCCAGCGCCACGCCGGCCACCGTGGCCAGGCCGGCACGCCGCCCGGTGCTGGCCGCCACCAGCGCCAGATAGCTCATGTTCGGGCCGGGCACCAGTTCGATCAACAGCGCCGCGAGCAGGAATTCGCCGCCCAGTGGCGGC
>JAJTBK010000544.1 GCA_021286965.1 Comamonadaceae bacterium
GACCTGATTCCCAGCTTTGTGAACCGCAAGCACGGCAAGGAGGTGGTGGAGTATCCACACCCGCTGGTCGAGCCGGTGCTGGCCGAGACCTACGGCATCATGGTGTACCAGGAACAGGTGATGCAGACGGCGCAGGTGCTCGGCGGCTACAGCCTGGGCGGCGCCGACATGCTGCGCCGCGCCATGGGCAAGAAAAAGGCCGAGGAAATGGCCGAGCACCGCGCCATCTTCCGCAAGGGCGCAGCAGAAAAAGGCATCAGCGAAGCCAAGGCCGACGAAGTGTTCGACCTGATGGAGAAGTTCGCCGGCTACGGTTTCAACAAGTCGCACGCCGCCGCCTACTCGCTCCTGGCCTACCACACCGGCTGGCTCAAGGTGCACTACAAGGCCGAGTTCTTCTGCGCCAACATGACGGTGGAAATGGACGACACCGACAAGCTCAAGGTGCTGTACGAAGATGCCGTGAAGGAGGGCCTGTCGTTCGAGCCGCCGGACGTGAACCGGGGCCGCTACCGCTTCGAGCCCGTGACCGACCAGGTGATCCGCTACGGCCTGGGCGCCATCAAGGGCACGGGCCAGCAGGCGATCGAGGCCATCGTCGCGGCGCGCGAAGGCCAGGGCACAGGCCCGCGCGGCGACGAGCAGGGGCCGGTCAAGAGCCTGTTCGATTTTTGTGTGCGTGTCGATCGCGCGCGCCTGAACAAGCGCACGCTCGAAGCGCTCATCAAGGCCGGCGCCTTTGACGCCATCCACCGCAACCGCGCCGAGCTGGTGGCCTCCATCGATCGCGCCTTTGACTTTGCCAACGCCCAGATCGCCAATGCCAACCAGGGCGGCCTGTTCGACATGATGGACGGTGACGCCCACGGCAGTAGCACGCAGGAGCCCGAGCTGGTGCCGGCCCGGCCCTGGGGCGTGAAGGAGCGCCTGCTGCAGGAGAAAACCGCCATCGGCTTTTACCTCTCGGGCCATTTGTTCGATGAAGTCGAGGCCGAGGTGCGCCGCTTCGTGCGCACCAAGATCGCCGAACTGCAGGACAGCCGCGAGCCGCAGCTGCTGTGCGGCATCGTCAGCGAGCTGCGCGTCATCAACGGCCAGCGCGGGCGCCTGGGGCTGTTCAAGCTCGACGACAAATCGCGCGCCATCGAAGCCTCGGCCGACGAGGCGCTGCTGGACGCGCACCGCGAGCTGCTCAAGGACGACGAGTTCGTCCTCGTCAGCGGCCTCCTGCAGCTCGACCACTTCAGCGGTGGCTTGCGCGTGAAGGTGCAGCAGCTGTGGAGCCTGGCGGACGCGCGCTGCCGCTTCGGCCGCTACCTGCACCTGCCGGTCGGCGCGCAGGGGCCGGCGCTGCTGCCGCAGCTCGCGCGCCTGCTGCAGGAGTTTGCCCCCCGGCGCCAGGAGACGGAGCACGGCGAGCTGCTGCAGGGCCTGCGCCTGCGCCTGTCGCTGCAGTGCCCCGCCGCCGCCCCGGGCGAGGCTGCGCAGGCGGAGCTGCAGCTGGGCGACGGCGTGCGTTTTTATCCCTCGGATGCGGCGCTGGCTGCCTGGTCGGCGCAGGCCGAGGGCGGCCTGGCCCAGGTGGTGTACGACTGAACCGTTGCCAGCGGCGCATCACTTGAAATACACCGCCGCAGCGTCATATTTACCTGCCAACGCCCGGCGTTGGCCTCGCTAGAATGAAATTCACCATGGCAACGATCCCGCCCCGCCCCTTGCACAGCCCACCCGCCGGCCCCCCCGCCGTCGATGAAGGTGGCTCGGTCGTGGCCGAGCGCCAGGCCCTGCGCGTGCAGCCGCCGCGCATGTACCAGGTCGTCATGCTCAACGACGATTACACGCCGATGGAATTTGTCGTCGGCGTGCTGCAGGAATTTTTTGGCAAAGACCACGAAACCGCGACGCAGATCATGCTGCACATCCACCTCGATGGCCGGGGTGTGTGCGGCGTCTACACGCGCGATGTGGCCAGCACCAAGGTCGAGCAGGTGCTTGCCGCTGCCCACCAGGCCGGCCACCCGCTGCAGGCCATCACCGAACCCGTTGAATAAGGGGCGACCGCCCCTATCTCCCCTTTAACGCAAGCCCCAAGGAGTTCTCTCATGATTGCCCAAGAACTGGAAGTCAGCTTGCACATGGCCTTTGTTGAGGCCCGCCAGCAGCGCCACGAGTTCATCACCGTCGAGCACCTGCTGCTGGCCCTGCTTGACAACCCCAGCGCCGCCGAGGTGCTGCGCGCCTGTGCCGCACAGATCGACGACCTGCGCGGCGCGCTTTCCAACTTCATCAAGGACAACACGCCCCAGGTGGCCGGCACCGACGAGGTCGATACCCAGCCGACGCTGGGTTTTCAGCGCGTCATCCAGCGCGCCATCATGCACGTGCAGTCCACCGGTAGCGGCAAGAAGGAGGTCAACGGCGCCAACGTGCTCGTGGCCATCTTTGGCGAGAAGGATTCGCACGCCGTGTACTACCTGCACCAGCAGGGCGTGACGCGCCTGGACGTGGTCAATTACATTGCCCACGGCATCAAGAAGGGCGAGTCGCAGGAGCCCGCCAAGAGCGCCGACAACCCGGCCGAAGGCGAGGAGGGCGCCCAGGGCAGCGAGCGCAGCGAAAAAGCCTCGCCCCTGGAGCAGTACACGCAAAACCTTAACCAGGCGGCCAAGGACGGCAAGATCGACCCGCTGATCGGGCGCGATTACGAGGTCGAGCGCACCATCCAAATCCTGTGCCGCCGGCGCAAGAACAACCCGCTGCTGGTGGGCGAGGCTGGCGTGGGCAAGACCGCCATTGCCGAGGGCCTGGCATGGCGCATCACTGAAGGCACCGTGCCCGAGGTGCTGCAGGAAGCCACGGTGTACGCGCTCGATATGGGTGCGCTGCTGGCCGGCACCAAGTACCGGGGCGATTTTGAGCAGCGCTTGAAGGGCGTGCTCAAAAACCTCAAGGACAAGCCGCACGCCATTTTGTTCATCGACGAGATCCACACCCTGATCGGCGCGGGTGCGGCCTCGGGTGGGACGCTGGACGCGAGCAACCTGCTCAAGCCCGCGCTGTCCTCGGGCCAGCTCAAGTGCATCGGTGCCACCACCTTCACCGAGTACCGGGGCATCTTCGAGAAGGATGCTGCCTTGTCGCGGCGCTTCCAGAAGGTGGACGTGGTCGAGCCCACGGTGGCCGAGACCATCGACATCTTGAAGGGCCTCAAGAGCCGCTTTGAGGAGCACCACGGCGTCAAGTACGCCACGGCGGCACTGCAGGCGGCGGCAGAGCTCTCGGCCAAGTACATCAACGACCGGCATCTGCCCGACAAGGCCATCGACGTCATCGACGAGGCCGGTGCGGCGCAGCGCATCCTGGTGCCGTCCAAGCGCAAGAAGACCATCGGCAAGACCGAGATCGAAGAGATCGTGGCCAAGATTGCCCGCATTCCGCCCGCCAACGTCAGCAACGACGACCGCAGCAAGCTGCAGACGCTGGAGCGCGACTTGAAGAGCGTGGTGTTCGGCCAGGACAAGGCGCTCGAAGAGCTCGCCGCCAGCGTCAAGATGGCACGCTCGGGCCTGGGCAAGCCCGACAAGCCGATTGGCTCCTTCCTGTTCAGCGGCCCCACGGGCGTGGGCAAGACCGAGGCCGCCAAGCAGCTGGCGTTCATCATGGGCGTCGATCTGATCCGTTTCGACATGTCGGAGTACATGGAGCGCCACGCCGTCAGCCGCCTGATCGGTGCGCCCCCCGGCTATGTCGGCTTCGACCAGGGTGGCCTCTTGACCGAAGCCATCACCAAGAAGCCGCACGCCGTGCTGCTGCTCGACGAGATCGAAAAAGCGCACCCGGACATCTTCAACGTGCTTTTGCAGGTGATGGACCACGGCACGCTGACCGACAACAACGGCCGCAAGGCGGATTTTCGCAACGTCATCCTCATCATGACGACCAACGCCGGTGCCGAGACCATGAACAAGGCGACGATTGGCTTTACCAACCCGCGCCAGGCGGGCGACGAGATGGGCGACATCAAGCGCCTGTTCACGCCCGAGTTCCGCAACCGCCTGGACGCCATCGTCAGCTTCAAGCCGCTCGACGAGCAGGTGATTTTGCGTGTGGTGGATAAATTCCTGCTGCAGCTCGAAACCCAGCTGGCCGAGAAGAAGGTGGAAGTGACCTTCACGGATGCCGTGCGCAAGCACCTGGCGAAGAAGGGCTTCGACCCACTCATGGGCGCACGCCCGATGCAGCGCCTGATCCAGGACACCATCCGCAAGGCCCTGGCCGACGAGCTGCTCTTTGGCCGCTTGCAAGAAGGGGGCCGCCTGACGGTGGACATGATCTTCAAGAGCGACGACAAGGGCGCTGAGGTGGCCGAGGTGCAGCTCGACATCCAGCCCCTGCCGAAGAAAGAGCGCGGCGCGCGTGCCGAGCCCGAAGAGTTGGCAGCTGATTGATTTGCTATAATTTTTATAGCTTATAACGCTTTATCTACGAGCCTTAGGGGCCTAAAAGGCTCCTAAAAATCCCCTAAAAAGCATGAAAAAACCGCCTGCAAGCTCCAGGGCTTGCAGGCGGTTTGTTTTTTGCCCCACCAGGGGGGCAGGCCGGCTTACATCACCTTGGCAATCGCCTGGCAGACGTAGTCGATGTTCTTGCTGTTGAGCGCGGCCACGCACATGCGGCCGGTATCCGTGCCATAGACGCCGAACTCGCTGCGCAGGCGCACCATTTGGTCTTTGGACAGGCCGGAGTAGCTGAACATGCCGATCTGCGTGGTGATGAAGGACATGTCTTGCTGCACGCCTGCGGCCTGGAGGCCATCGACCAGCTTTTGGCGCATGGCCTTGATGCGCACGCGCATCTCGCCCAGCTCTTTTTCCCACAGGGCGCGCAGCTCGGGATTGTTCAGCACCGCAGCCACCACCGCGCCGCCGTGCGTGGGCGGGTTGCTGTAGTTGGTGCGGATGACGATTTTGAGCTGGCTCAGCACGCGCGCGGCTTCTTCCTTGTCGTTGGCGACGACGGACAGCGCGCCCACGCGCTCGCCGTAGAGGCTGAAGCTCTTGGAGAAGCTGGTGGAAACGAAGATGTTCAGCCCGGCAGCGACGAACTTGCCAATCACCGCGCCGTCTTCGGCAATGCCGTGGCCAAAGCCTTGGTAAGCCATGTCGAGGAAGGCGGTGAGGTTTTTGGCCTTCACGGCGGCAATCACCTGCTCCCACTGCGCGGGCGTGATGTCGTAGCCCGTGGGGTTGTGGCAGCAGGCGTGCAGCACGACGATGGTGCCGGCGGCGGCGGCGTTCAGGTCGGCGAGCATGCCGTCGAAGTTGACCGAGCGCGTGGCGGCGTCGTAGTAGCGGTAGCTGCCCACTTCAAAGCCCGCGTTCTGGAAGATGGCGCGGTGGTTTTCCCAGCTCGGGTCAGAGATCAACACCTTGGCATTGGGGCTGATTTTTTTCAAAAAGTCGGCGCCAATCTTCAGGCCGCCCGTGCCGCCAATGGCCTGCACGGTGGAGACGCGCCCGGCCTGCACCACGTCGGATTCAGCACCAAACACCAGCGCCTTGACGGCGTTGTCGTAGGCGACGATGCCGTCGATGGGCAGGTAGCCGCGTGCGGCGGGCTTGTCCATCATGGCTTTTTCAGCGGCTTGCACGCAGGCCAGCAGGGGCAGCTTGCCGTTGTCGTCGAAGTACACGCCGACGCCGAGGTTGACCTTGGCGGGGTTGGTGTCGGCGTTGAATTGCTCGTTCAGACCCAGGATGGGGTCGCGGGGGGCCATTTCGACGGCGGAGAACAGAGACATGGTCGTCCTTGAGGGTTCTGAGAAGAAAGGGGAAAGCGGTTAGGCTCAGGCCAGCCCACCATTTTAGCGATGGCAGTTCATGCGCCATCGACATCACACCATGCAAGACGATGCCATTGCGCCGCCGCCAGGCCAGTTCGTGGACTACCCCGGTTCGCCGTTTTCGCTGTTCCAGCCTTACCCGCCAGCGGGCGATCAGCCGACGGCGATTGCGCAATTGGTGGAAGGCGTGGAAAACGGCGAGGTGTTCCAGACGCTGCTGGGTGTTACCGGCTCGGGCAAGACCTTCACCATGGCGAACGTGATCGCGCAGCTGGGGCGCCCGGCCATCGTGTTTGCGCCCAACAAGACGCTGGCGGCGCAGCTGTATTCGGAATTCCGCGAGTTCTTCCCGAAGAACGCGGTGGAGTATTTCGTCAGCTACTACGACTACTACCAGCCCGAAGCCTACGTGCCGCAGCGCGACCTGTTCATCGAGAAGGACAGCGCCATCAACGAGCACATCGAGCAGATGCGTTTGAGCTGCACCAAGAGCCTTTTGGAGCGGCGCGACGTGGTCATCGTCGCCACCGTGTCGGCCATCTACGGCATTGGCAACCCCGAGAGCTACCACCGCATGGTGATGCTGCTGCGTGCGGGCGACAAGCTGGGCCAGCGCGAGGCGATTGCGCAGTTGGTGCGTATGCAGTACCAGCGCAACGACACCGAGTTCACACGCGGCAAATTCCGCGTGCGCGGCGACACCATCGACGTCTTTCCGGCCGAGCATTCGGAGCTGGCGTTGCGCATCGAGCTGTTCGACGACGAGGTCGAGAGCCTGCAGTTGTTCGACCCGCTCACGGGCCGCATTCAGCAAAAGATCCCGCGCTTCACCGTCTACCCCAGCAGTCACTACGTCACGCCACGTGACCAGGTGCTGGCGGCGGTGGAAACCATCAAGACGGAGCTGCGCGAGCGCCTGGAATTTTTTGAACGCGAGGGCAAGCTGGTCGAGGCCCAGCGCCTGGCGCAGCGCACGCGCTTCGACCTGGAGATGCTCAGCGAAGTCGGGCACTGCAAGGGCATCGAGAACTACTCGCGCCACCTCTCGGGCGCGGCGCCGGGCGAGCCACCCTCCACGTTGACCGACTACCTGCCGCCAGATGCGCTGATGTTTTTGGACGAGAGCCACCAGATGATCGGCCAGCTCAATGCCATGTACAACGGCGACCGCCCGCGCAAGACCACGCTGGTGGACTATGGCTTTCGCCTGCCGTCGGCGCTGGACAACCGGCCGCTGAAGTTTGCTGAATTCGAGCAGCGGATGCGCCAGGTGATTTTTGTCTCGGCCACGCCGGCCGATTATGAGAAGCAGCACGCCGGCCAGGTGGTGGAGCAGGTGGTGCGGCCCACGGGGCTGGTCGATCCGGAAATTGAAGTGCGCCCGGCCAGCAGCCAGGTCGATGACGTGCTGCACGAAATCCGCCTGCGTGTGCTGGCGCAAGAGCGCGTGCTCATCACCACCTTGACCAAGCGCATGGCCGAGCAGCTGACCGACTACCTGGCGGACAATGGTGTCAAGGTGCGCTACCTGCACTCTGACGTGGAGACGGTCGAGCGCGTGGAGATCATCCGCGACCTGCGCCTGGGCGTGTTTGACGTGCTGGTAGGCATCAACCTGCTGCGCGAAGGCCTCGATATTCCCGAAGTCTCGCTGGTGGCCATTTTGGATGCCGACAAAGAAGGCTTTTTACGCGCCGAGCGCAGCCTGATCCAGACCATAGGCCGGGCGGCGCGCAACCTGCACGGCAAGGCGATTTTGTACGCGGACCGCCGCACCGCATCGATGGACAAGGCCATCGGCGAGACCGAGCGGCGGCGGCATAAGCAGCTGGCACACAATCAGGCGCAGGGAATCGAGCCGCGCGCCATTGTCAAGCAGGTGAAAGACCTGATTGATGGCGTCTACAGTGAAAAGGCCGGCAAAGATACCGAACGCCTGGCGCAGGAAGCGCTGCAGCGCGCGCGGGTCGAGGACATGCCGGAAAAAGACATGGCGCGCGAGATCAAGCGCCTGGAGAAGCTCATGCTCGAACATGCGCGCAACCTGGAGTTCGAGCAGGCGGCGCAGGTGCGCGATCAACTGGCCTTGCTCAAGGAGCGCGCCTTTGGCGCCCATGGCCGCTTGTAACGTTTGGTGTGTGATGCGTGGGAGCGACGTTGAGGACGGTTTTGTTTGATGTGGCGCAGAGAATTAACCCGACAAAAACACTTGGGAATAGGTGTTATACTCCCACAAAACAGTCAACAAAACAGCCCATTATGAAGGGAGTCGCACCTGACAAGGTGCGAAGCAAAGGGCGAGACGGTGCCGCCGGGCCTTACCCCTGGTGCAGGCGGCATTTCCCATAAAACTACCAATCCAGACCCGAGGAGCTCACGATGCGTCTCACCACCAAAGGCCGTTTTGCGGTCACCGCCATGATCGACCTGGCCCTGCGCCAGAACAACGGCCCCGTTACCCTGGCGGCCATCAGCCAGCGCCAGCAAATTTCCCTGTCCTACCTGGAGCAGCTGTTTGGCAAGCTG
>JAJTBK010000546.1 GCA_021286965.1 Comamonadaceae bacterium
GTGGTCGCGCCGCCTGAGCCTGCAGCGTTCCACAACTCCCGTTAACCCACATGGCGCCCCACGAGGGTGCAGGAAGAATTTCAACCATGGCCATGCGCTCTGAATACTGCGGTCTCGTGACCGAAGCCCTGATGGGCCAAACCGTCACCCTGTGCGGCTGGGTGAATCGCCGCCGCGACCATGGCGGCGTGATCTTCATTGACCTGCGCGACCGCGAAGGCTATGTGCAGGTGGTGTGCGACCCCGACCGTGCCGAGATGTTCAAGGTGGCCGAAGACGTGCGCGGCGAGTTCTGCGTGCGGGTCTTGGGTGTGGTGCGCGCGCGCCCCGCCGGCACCACCAACGACAAGCTCAAAAGCGGCCAGATCGAAGTGCTGTGCCACGAACTGACGGTGCTCAACGCCTCCGTCACGCCCCCGTTCCAGATGGACGACGACAACCTGTCGGAAACCACGCGCCTGACGCACCGCGTCATGGATCTGCGCCGCCCGGCCATGCAGCGCAACATGATGCTGCGCTACAAAACGGCGATCCAGGTGCGCAACTTCCTGGATAAAGAAGGCTTCATCGACATCGAAACCCCCATGCTCGGCAAGAGCACGCCCGAAGGCGCGCGCGACTACCTCGTGCCCAGCCGCGTGCACGACGGTCAGTTCTTCGCCCTGCCGCAGTCGCCCCAGCTCTACAAGCAGATGCTGATGGTGGCCGGCTACGACCGCTACTACCAGATCACCAAGTGCTTCCGCGACGAAGACCTGCGTGCCGACCGCCAGCCCGAGTTCACGCAGATCGACTGCGAAACCTCGTTCCTGAACGAGGAAGAAATCCGCGCCATCTTCCAGCGCATGATCAAAGAGGTGTTCCAGACCCAGCTGGGCGTGGATCTGGGCGAGTTCCCCACCATGACCTACCAGGAGGCTGCGCACCGCTTCGGCTCCGACAAGCCCGACCTGCGCGTCAAGCTCGAATTCACCGAGCTGACCGACGTGATGGCCGACGTGGACTTCAAGGTGTTCTCCACCCCCGCCACCACCAAGGGCGGGCGCGTGGTGGCACTGCGCGTGCCCGGCGGCAGCCAGATTTCGCGCGGCGAGATCGACCAGTACACCGAGTTCGTCAAAATCTACGGCGCCAAGGGCCTGGCCTGGATCAAGGTCAACGAAGTGGCCAAGGGGCGCGACGGTTTGCAATCGCCCATCGTGAAGAACATCCACGACGCCGCGCTGACCCAAATCCTGCAGCGCACCGGCGCGCAGGACGGCGACATCCTGTTCTTCGGCGCCGACAAGCTCAAGATCGTCAACGACAGCATCGGCGCGCTGCGCCTGAAGATCGGCCACAGCGAATTCGGCAAAGCCAATGGCCTGTTTGAAGACCGCTGGGCGCCGCTGTGGGTGGTGGACTTCCCCATGTTCGAGCACGACGAGGAAGACAACCGCTGGGTGGCCGTGCACCACCCCTTCACCAGCCCCAAAGACGGCCACGAAGACCTCATGGACACCGACCCCGGCCAATGCCTGGCCAAGGCCTACGACATGGTCTTGAACGGCTGGGAACTGGGCGGCGGCTCGGTGCGTATCCACCGCGCCGAGGTGCAGGCCAAGGTGTTTTCCGCGCTCCACATCAGCCCCGAAGACCAGCGCGCCAAGTTCGGCTACCTGCTCGACGCCCTGCAGTACGGCGCGCCCCCGCACGGCGGCCTGGCGTTTGGCCTGGACCGCCTCATCACGCTGATGACCGGCGCCGAATCCATCCGCGACGTCATCGCCTTCCCCAAGACCCAGCGCGCGCAGGATCTGCTGACCCAGGCCCCCAGCCCGGTGGACGAGAAGCAGCTGCGCGAGCTGCACATCCGCCTGCGCAACCCGGGGGCTGCGGCGCAGTAAACCGCGCCCATTCGGGGTCACAATCCCCAGGCCACAACGCCAGGACGCTTCGGTGTCCTGGCGTTTTTTTTGGGGTACTGCCTACAATCGTCGGCGCTACCCCCTGCAGTAATCCCCATGACCGCCTCCAGCCCCGACACCCAATTTCTGCTGCACGGCGGCCTGCTGCGCGTGGCCACGTACAACATCCACAAGGGCGTGCTCGGCCTGGGGCCGACGCGGCGGCTGGAGATCCATAACCTGGGGCTGGCGGTGGAGCAGCTCGATGCCGACATCGTCTGCCTGCAGGAAGTGCGGCGCCTGAACCGGCGCGAGCAAGATTATTTTGAGCGCTGGCCGGCCGTGCCGCAGGCCGAATACCTGGCGCCGCTGGGCTACGAATCGGTGTACCGCACCAACGCCTACACGCGCCACGGCGAGCACGGCAACGCGCTGCTCACGCGCTGGCCGGTGCTGGGGCACCAGCACGAGGATATCTCCGACCACCGCTTCGAGCAGCGCGGCCTGCTGCATGTCGAGGTGTTGTTCCAGGGGCGGCCGGTGCACGTCATCGTCGTGCACCTGGGGCTGATTCCGGGCAGCCGCCTGCGCCAGGCGGCGCAGCTGCAGCGCTTCATCGAACGCGAGGTGCCCAGCGGGGCGCCGCTGATCGTCGCCGGGGATTTCAACGACTGGGGCTCGCGCATCCAGCGCTTGCTGCGTGGCTATGGCCTGCACGAGTTCGACGAGGCGCGTGCGCCCACCTACCCGGCGCGCCTGCCGCTGGCGCAGCTCGATCATGTGTACGTGCGCGGCCTGACGCCGGTGGGCCTGCAGGTGCCCCGGGGGCGCATCTGGTGGCGCATGTCCGATCACCTGCCGCTGATCGCCGAATTCCGCTGGTAGGCGATGGTCGCGCTCGCACCTGCCCCCCCGGTTTTTTCTGCTGCGCATGGCGTTGAGCTGCTGCAGGGCGGCATTGAGCTGTTTCCGGCCCTGGTGCGGGCGATCGACGGCGCGCGCCACAGCGTGCACTTGGAAACCTATATTTTCGATACCACCGGCGCCGGTGGCGACATCGCGCTGGCGCTGGTGCGTGCGGCCGAGCGCGGCCTGGTCACGCGCCTGGTGGTCGATGGCGTGGGCACCGGGCGCCTGCCACCCCCCTGGTTCGAGCGCCTGCAGGCCGCCGGGGTGCAGCTGCGCGTGTATTCACCCCTGGGGCCGCTGGGGCTGCTGCTGCCCATGCGCTGGCGGCGCCTGCACCGCAAGCTGTGCGTGGTCGATGGCCGGGTGTTGTTTTGCGGCGGCATCAACATCCTCGACGACTACCACGACCCGAACTTTGGCCCCCTGGCGGCGCCACGCTTTGACTTTGCCGTGCGTGCCGAAGGGGCGCTGGTGGGCCAGGCGCAAAGCGCCATGGAGCAGCTGTGGTGGCGGATGCAGGCGGTGCGCGACATGCGCCAACACCACCTGCCCGAGGCCGTGCACGCATTGCGCGAGGCCGGGGTGGGCGCCGGCGTACCCCCTGGTGGCGGGATGCGGGCGGCGCTGCTGCTGCGCGACAACCTGCGCCATCGCAGCCGCATCGAGCGTGCCTACCGCCGCGCCATCGCCCGCGCCCGGCATGAAATCATCATCGCCAACGCCTACTTTCTGCCCGGCGGCAAGCTGCGGCGCGCGCTCATCCTGGCGGCGCGCCGGGGGGTGCGGGTGCAATTGCTGCTGCAGGGGCGCTACGAATACTTCATGCAGTACCACGCGGCGCGTCCGGTGTATGGCGCGCTCCTGGGCGCGGGGGTGGAGATCTACGAGTACGCGCCGAGCTTTCTGCACGCCAAGGTGGCCGTCATCGACGCCCAGGCGCGCCGCCCCTGGGCCACGGTCGGCTCGTCCAACCTCGATCCCTTGAGCCTGCTGCTGGCGCGCGAGGCCAACGTCGTGGTGCGCAACCGGGCCTTTGCCACCGAGCTGCGCGCGCGCCTGTGCCATGCCATGGCGCAGGCCGGGCAGCGGGTCGAGCCCGAGGCGTTTGCGCAGCGCCCCTGGCGCGAGCGGGTGCTCGACCGCCTGGCCTACGCGCTCATGCGCAGCGCCTTGTGGCTGACGGGGAATCGCTATTAAATTGCTAGCTGCTTACGCTTGATGGATAAGCGTTAGAGCCTCAAAACCCTCTCAAAAACAGCCGACCCAATCGCTGTTACCATGCGCGCATGAACCGATCTGCTGCCGACCTTCCCCTCGATCCCGCCGATGTCGGCGTGCCCGTTTCCGTCAAGATCCGTGAACGGCTCATGGCGGCCCGCCAGCGTTTCAACGCCAACGACAACATCGCCGCCTTCATCGAGCCCGGGGAGCTCGGGCAGCTGCTCGACGAGGTCGAGGTCAAGATGCAGGCCGTGCTCGACAGCATGGTGATCGACACCGCCGGTGACCACAACACGCACAACACCGCGCGCCGCGTGGCCAAGATGTACCTGCAGGAAGTCTTCAAGGGCCGCTACGTGCCGGCGCCGGCAATCACCGAATTCCCCAATGCCGAGCACCTCAACGAGCTCATGATCGTCGGCCCCATCACCGTGCGCAGCGCCTGCAGCCACCACCTGTGCCCGGTCATCGGCAAGATCTGGATCGGCGTGCTGCCCAACAAGAACACCAACGTCATCGGCCTGTCCAAGTA
>JAJTBK010000548.1 GCA_021286965.1 Comamonadaceae bacterium
CCGCTGGCCAGCCCGACGGGCGCGGCAAGCTCTCGCACCACGAATACTTCGCCCGCGCGGTGAAGGCCATCTACGGCCTGATCGGCGACACCACGGAGCACGGCTTCGTGTTCCGCGTCGACCTGGCGCTGCGCCCGCACGGCAACTCGGGGCCGCCCGCCGTCTCGCTGGCGGCGCTGGAGGAGTACCTGCAGGTGCAGGGGCGCGAGTGGGAGCGCTTTGCCTGGCTCAAGAGCCGGGTCGTCGCACCGCTTTTGAGCACCCGCAGCGAGGAGGTGCAGGGCCTGCGCAGCGCCGTGCTGCCTTTCGTCTTTCGCCGCTACCTGGACTACAGCGTGTTCGACGCGCTGCGCTCGCTGCACCGCCAGATCCGCGACCACGCCGTGCAGCGCAGCGCCGGGCGCCCGGAGCGCGCGAACGACGTCAAGCTCTCGCGCGGCGGCATTCGCGAGATTGAATTCACCGTGCAACTGCTGCAGGTGGTGCGCGGCGGCCAGTTCCCCGAGCTGCGCTGCCGGCCGACGCTCGAAGCCCTGCCGCGCCTGGTGCGCGCCGGCCTGATGCCGGCCGAGACGGCGCAGCAGCTGGGCGCGGCCTACACCTTTTTGCGCCGCGTCGAGCACCGCATCCAGTACCTGGACGACCAGCAAACCCACGTGCTGCCGACGCGCGACGACGACCTGGCCTGGATTGCGCAAAGCCTGGGACTCGACACCAGCGCCTTCTTGCTGCAGCTCGACGCGCACCGCGAGCTGGTGGCACAAGAATTCGACACCCTGCTCGGTGGCGCCGAACGCAAGGACTGCCAAGGCTGCCACGGCCAGCGCAGCAGCACCAACCCGCCCGACCTCGATGCCCTGCTGGCGCAGCTGCACGGCGAGCTGCGCAGCCGCGTGGCGCAGTGGCGCGAACACCCGCGCGTGCAGGCGCTGCGCGACGAGGCACGCCAGCGCCTGCTGCGCCTGGTGCAGCGCACCGGCCAATGGCTGGCCGAGGCGCGCGTGAGCGAAACCGCTGCGCTGCGCCTGGTCGATTGGCTCGAATCGCTGCTACGCCGCGAGAGCTACCTGGCGCTGCTGCTCGAACGCCCGCTGGTGCACGAGCGCCTGCTGCACCTGCTGGGCGCGGCGCGCTGGCCGGCGCGCTACCTGCAGCAGCACCCGGGCGTGATCGACGAGCTCGCCGGCGAGCAACTGCTGGCCGAGCGCTTTGTGGCGCAGGATTTTGAACACGAGCTGGAGCTGCGCCGCGCGGCGCTGCAATCGACCGGCGAGGACGACGACGAGAACCTGCTCGACCTGCTGCGCCGCGCGCACCACGCCGAGGTCTTTCGCACCCTGGCGCGCGACGTGGAAGGGCGCATCACCGTCGAGCAGGTGGCCGACGACCTCTCGCTGCTCGCTGACAGCGTGCTGCGCGTGACGGCGCAGTGGTGCTGGCAGCGCCTGAAGAACCGCCACCGCGAGACGCCGCAGTTCGCCATCATTGGCTACGGCAAGCTCGGCGGCAAGGAGCTGGGCTACGGCAGCGACCTGGACATCGTCTTCGTCTTCGACGACGAGGACGAGCGCGCACCCGAAATCTACGCCGCCTTCGTGCGCAAGCTCATCAACTGGCTGGCCGTGAAAACCGGCGAGGGCGATCTGTTCGAGATCGACACCGCCCTGCGCCCGAACGGCAACTCCGGCCTGCTGGTGACGCGCTTTAGCGCCTACGCCGCCTACCAGCAGCAGCGCGGCAGCAACACCGCCTGGACCTGGGAGCACCAGGCCATGACGCGCGCACGCTTCGTGCTCGGCAGCGAAGACCTGCGCGCACGCTTTGACGCCGTGCGCGAAGGCGTCATCACCGCGCCCCGCGACCCGCAGGCGCTGCGTCAGGAAATCATGGCCATGCGCACGCGGATGCGGGCCGCACACGCCGTGCCGGCCGGCGTTTTCGACCTCAAGCACAGCCCCGGCGGCATGATCGATGCGGAATTCGCCCTGCAATACCTGGTGCTGGCACATTCGGGCGCGCACCCGCGCCTGGTGGGCAACTGGGGCAACATCGCCCTGCTGCAACGCGCCGAGAGCGCCGGCCTGCTGCCCGCCGGCGTCGGCCACGGCGCTGCCGACGCCTACCGCGAACTGCGCCGCCTGCAGCACAAGGCGCGCCTGGACGAGGCCTCGCTGCAGCTCGATCCGGCGCCGCTACAGGCCGAGCGCGACGCCATCCTGGCGCTGTGGGCTGCGGTTTTCGGTTCCGAGCACATTTCGTAACAAAGGGCCCCAGCAGGGATAATCGGGCGCAGCCATGAACCTGATTACGCTCAACATCGACTCCATTCCGCTGGGCCGGCCGTTGCCGTTTGCCCTGCGCGGCGCCCGGGGCGCGCTGCTGGCGCAGCGGGGCTACGTCATCCGCAACCGCTCGGAGCTGGAGACGCTGCAGGCGCGCGGCGTCGAGCTGTGCGTCGACACCGACGAATCCGGCGACAGCCACCGCACCTACCTGCACCAGCTGCACCAGATGGTGGGCGAAGACCGGGCGCTGGGCCAGATCGCCAAGATGCAGATCAACGCCCGCGACACCGTCAGCGCCAGCGCGCGCGAGCGCGAGCAGCAGGGGCCGCCGGCCTGGCTGGAGCTGCAGATGCGGGCCAGCCAGCTGCTGCGCGCGCCCCAGGTGCACGATTTTGGCGAGCGCTTTCACCTGCTGCACGAGGAGCTGGCGCGCCACAGCCTGCAGCAGCCCGACGCCACGCTGCTGGCGCTGATCATGCTGTCGGCGCAAGAGACGCAGATGTACAGCGCCACCCACGCCATGCTGGTGGCCGTGGCCTGCATGGTGACGGCGCGCGAGACGCTGCACTGGGGCGAACAGCGCGCGCTGCAGGTCGGGCGCGCGGCCCTGTCCATGAACATTGCCATGACGGCGCTGCAAGACCATCTGGCGCTGCAGACCGATCCGCTGTCCTGGCCGCAGATCATGGCCATCGAGAGCCACGCCGCGCAGTCGGCGCAGCAGCTGCAGCAGCTGGGAGTGGCCGACCCGCTGTGGCTCGAAGCCGTGCGCCGCCACCACGAACGCACGCCCGGCCCGCTGGCCGACAAGACCCCGGCCGAGCAGCTCGCGCGCCTGATCCAGCGCGCCGACGTGTTTGGCGCCCGCATTGCGCCTCGCGCCTCGCGCCTGCCCATGCTGGCGACTGCCGCCATGCAGGGCAGCTACTACGACGAGACGCGCCAGGTCGATGAGGCCGGCGCCGCCCTGGTCAAGACCCTGGGCATCTACCCACCCGGCACCCTGGTGCGCCTGGCCAGCCAGGAGGTGGCCGTGGTGCTGCGCCGGGGCGCCAGCGCAACCACGCCGCGCGTCGCCGTGGTGCTCTCGCGCAGCGGCGCACCGACGGGGGAAATGATCCCGCGCGACACCACCCTGGCGCAATGGAAAATCACCGCGCCCGTGGCGCACAAGGACGTGCGCGTGAGCTGGCCGCTCGAACGCATCCTGGCGCTGGTGTAGAATTTACTTACATTTAGTTACAAATAGAGGCTGGAACTTTGGCCCAGCGCCCCTACTCTATGAGACATGCACGGCACAAGAGGGCCGAACCTCCTGGCAGTGCACCGGTTTTCACGTTGCGAAGCCTTTCGGGTACCTATCGATTGCAACCCTGGAACGCTTCTCCTCCCTCCCTCTCTTTCTTCGTTTCGGGACGCTTCGCAACTTTTTTCTTGCAGCAAAAAGGCCACCTCGGTGGCCTTTTGCGCATCTGCCGGCAAGGCAGCTGGGGGCTCACGCCGGCGGGCGGGTGTCGGCAAAGCTGGCGCGCTGCGCGAGCTTGTCGAGCAGGCGCGCCAGGTTCGGGTGCTCGCTGCGCCAGGCCACATCAGGAAAGCGAAACTCCAGCCAGGCCAGGGCGCAGCCGACGGCGATGTCCGCCAGGCTCAGGTGGTTGCCACAGTAAAACGGCTTGTCGCCCAGGCCCTGGGCCAGCGCCAGCAGACTGGCGTGCACCTTGCCCATCTGGC
>JAJTBK010000567.1 GCA_021286965.1 Comamonadaceae bacterium
TTGCTGCAGGGCGCCGGCGGCGGCGGAGGTTTCTTCGACCAAGGCTGCATTTTGCTGTGTCACGCCGTCCAGGTGCGCCACCGCCTGGTTGATCTGCGCCAAACCCGAGGCCTGTTCGCGGCTGGCGAGGGCGATGGCATCGACGATGCCGGCCACGCGCTCGATGCCGCCCTGGATGGCCTGCATCGCGCCGCCGGCCTGCGCCGCCTGGGCGTTGCCGGCCTGGGCCTTGGTGACGGCGTCGCCGATCAGCACCTTGACCTCGCGCGCGGCCTCGGCGCTGCGCTGCGCCAGACTGCGCACCTCGCCGGCGACGACGGCAAAGCCGCGCCCTTGCTCGCCGGCGCGCGCCGCCTCGACGGCGGCGTTGAGCGCCAGGATGTTGGTCTGGAACGCAATGCCGTCGATGACGCCGATGATGTCCACGATGCGCGCCGCCGACTGGTTGATGGCAGCCATGGTGTCCACCATCTGCGTCACCACCGCGCCGCCGCGCTGCGTCTCGTCCTTGGCGGCGGCGGCGAGCTGGTTGGCCTGCGCTGCACTGTCGGCGTTTTGCTGCACCGTGCCCGCGAGCTGCTCGGTGGCCGAGGCGGTCTGCTCCAGCGCGCTGGCCTGCTGCTCGGTGCGCGCCGACAGGTCGAGTGCGCCCGCCGCCACCTGCTGCGAGGCGCCGGCGATCTGCCCGGCGCCCTGCTGCACCTGGCCCACGGTCTGCGCCAGGTTGCGGCGCATGGCCTCCATCTGGCCGAGCAGGGCGGCGATTTCATCGGCACCGCTGTGCGCCACCGGGTGCGCCAGGTTGCGCGCGGCGATGAGCCCGGTTTGGCTGTCGGCGCTGGCAAAGCCGGCGCGCAGGCGCGCCAGCAGCGCCAGTGCCAGCAGCAGCGAGGGCGCGATCAGCAGCAGCGCCGCCAACACCAGCACCCACAGGGCGCGCTCGTAGTGCGCCTGGGCCTGCTGGTAGGCGGCGTCGGCGCGCTGCACCTGGTGCTGGCGCAGCTGCGTGAAGGCGGTCATCAGGGCCTCGCCCTCCTGCCGCCCGGCGGCCAGGAAGGCGGCCATGGCCTGTGGGCTGTAGTCGTTGTTGGCGATCGTTTGCACGGCCTGGTCCACCTGCACACGCCAGGGCGCACGCGCCGCCATGGCGGCGTCGAACAGTGCGCGCTCGGCCGGGTCGCTCAGGTTGTGCTCGATGCGCTGGTGCGTCTGCAGGGCCTCGGCCTGGTTGGCGCGGATGGCCTCCAGGTGCTGCGCCACCGGGTGCTCGTGGATACTGGCGAGCGCGCTGCCAGGGGCGTGCTGGAAGGCCAGCAGCACCTGCAGCCGCGTCTGCAGCGTGTGGTCGATGGCGACGCTGCTGAGCACGGCACGCGCCAGGGCCTCGTCGTGCAGTGTCTTGATGCTGCTGCGCGCTGCGTGCAGCCCCCACAGCCCGGTGCCGGCAACGGCGAGCAGCGACAGTGCAAAGGCGCACAGAATGAAAACAAAGCGCTGGGTGATGCGCAGGCGATGCCAGGCGGACGACATGGGACGATGGCTCCTCGGATAGTGGACTGGGGTGCTCGGGTAAGCGAACAGGCGGGGCCAGGGGCTGCTCCAATGTTGCGGTGCACAATGCTGCAAAGTGCAAATGTTGTTACGTTGCCGAGCCCCATCCGGATGCTTGTCCGGGGGCAGGCCCTGCGGGGTCACGGGCAGGGCGATCCGGGGAAGTTGAAATATTGCAAGGCGGTTGCAATATGACCATCATCAAGTATTTTCTTGATAGAAGTCACCACAATGGCGTAAGTTGTTGTTTTTACACCAAGGAGAAAAACATGGCGGCAGAGATTCCATCGAGCGCAGAACACCCCCAGGAGCGCTTGCGGGCCAAGGCCCGGGCCCTCGATGCCAGCTTGCAGGCCAAGGCGGCGCGTTACAACAATGGCCTCTCCCCCATCGCCCTGGCGCTGGCGCAGGCCGATTGGGCGCTGCACCTGCTGTCCTCCCCCGGGCGCCAGAGCGTGCTGGCGCAGCGTGCCTGGGAACTGGCGCTGCAGGCCTGGCGCAACACCGGCGTGCCGCCCGATGCGCAGGTGCCGGAGAAGGACGGGCGCTTTGCCGATCCGGCCTGGCGCCAGTGGCCGTTCAGTGCGCTCAAGGAAAACTTCAAGGCCACCGATGCCTGGTGGCGCGAGGCCGTGCAGCAGGGCTGCGGCGTGTCGCAGCACCACCAGCACATGGTGGGTTTCTTTGCCGGCCAGGCGCTCGATGCCCTGTCGCCCTCGAACTGGGCCTGGAGCAACCCCGAGGTGCTGCGCCTGGCGCGGGAGACCCAGGGCAAGTCGCTGCAGGAGGGGTTCAAATTCTTCCAGCAGGATTTTCTCGATCAGCTCACAGCCAACCCCGACACGCCGTCCGAGGCGCTGGAGCCGCTGCCCTACGCCGTGGGCCAGGACGTGGCCGTGACGCCGGGCAAGGTGGTGTTTCGCAACGCCCTGATCGAGCTGATTCAGTACAGCCCGAGCACGCCCAAGGTGCAGCCCGAGCCGATCCTGATCGTGCCGTCGTGCATCATGAAGTACTACATCCTGGACTTGTCGCCGCACAACTCCATGGTCAAGTACCTGGTGGACCAGGGGCATACGGTGTTCATCGTCTCCTGGCGCAACCCCGACGCCGAGGACCGCGACCTGGGGATGCAGGACTACCTGCGTCTGGGCGTGATGGAGGCGCTGGCGGCCGTCAAGGCGCGCAGCGGCGCGCCGCGTGTGCACGCCATGGGCTACTGCCTGGGCGGCACCTTCCTGGCCATCGTCGCTGCCGTGCTCGGGCGTCTGCAGCGCAAGAAAGACCAGCCGCGCACGGCGGCCGAGCAGGCCATGGTGCCGGCGGACATGCCGGAGCTGGCCTCGGTCATGCTGCTGGCGGCGCAGACCGATTTTGCCGAGCCCGGCGAGCTGGGCGTGTTCATCGACGAAGCGCAGCTCGCCGTGCTGCGCCAGAGCATGAACCAGCGCGGCTACCTCTCGGGCAAGCAGATGGGCGGCTCCTTCGTCTTCCTGTCCTCGCGCGGCCTGCTGTGGGGGCGCAGCACGCGCCGCTACCTGATGGGCGAGGACGACGCCAGCTTCGACCTGATGAGCTGGAATGCCGACACCACGCGCCTGCCCGCGCGCATGCATTCGGAATACCTGGCCTCGCTGTTCCTCAACAACGCGCTGGCCGCA
>JAJTBK010000027.1 GCA_021286965.1 Comamonadaceae bacterium
CTGGTCCAGCGCGGCGGCCGCGCCGAGCAGCGCGGGCCACGGGCTGTGAATGACCCAGACGGGAATGTCGCGCAGATAAGGCGAGGTGCGCCCCTTGTCCTCGAAACGCTGGCGGAAGGGCGAGCGCACGAAGAACTCGCCCAGCTTCGGCACGATGCCGCCGCCGATATACACCCCGCCCCGCGCGCCCAGGGTGATGGCCAGATCGGCCGCCACCGTGCCCAGCAGGGTGCAGAACAGCGTCACCGTGTCGTGACAGAGCGCGTCGCCGCCGTCCAGCGCCAGGCGGGTGATGTCGGCGGCGCTGCGCTCGGGCGGTGTCTGCCCGGCGATCTGCCCCAGCGCGTGATGCAGGAAGGCCATGCCGGCGCCGTTGAGCAGACGCTCGGCCGAGACATGGCCGAAACGCGCGTGCGCCAGCCGCCAGACCTCGACCTCGCGCTCGTCATACGGCGCGAAGCTCACATGGCCGCCCTCGCCCGCCAACGGCATCCAGCCACCGCCGCCTGTGGGTATCAGGCCCGAGACGCCCAGGCCCGTGCCCGCACCCAGCAGCCCGAGCGGCGCCCCGGCCACGGCGCTGCCGCCGCCCACCTGAACCAGCTCGTTCGCGGGCAGCTCGGGCAGCGCGCGCGCAAGCACGGCGAAGTCGTTGAGCACCAGAAAGGTCTCCAGACCCAGTTCGGCGCGGGTCTGGGCGATGGAAAAGGCCCAGTGATGGTTGGTCATGCGGATGTGGTCGCCGTACACCGGGTTGGCGATGCCGATGGCCACATGCCGCACCCCGGCTGCGCCGACGGCGTCGAGATAGCTGCGCAGCGCGTCGGCGAAGGTGGCGTGGTCGGCGCAGGCCAGCACGCGGATGTCGCTCAGCCCTTGGGCGCTCAGCAGGGCGAAGCGGGCATTGGTGCCGCCGACGTCGCCCACGAGTCGGGTTGCGGTAGGCTGACGATCAGCAGCGCGCATCGTTCACAGTTCCTCATGCCATGATGCGCCGTCGCGCGAGAGCAGGGCGCTGGAGGCGGCCGGTCCCCAGGTGCCTGCGGTGTAGGTCTTGGGCGCCTCGGCGTTGCGCGCCCAGCCCTCCAGGATAGGCTCCACCCAGCGCCAGGCGGCGGTGAGCTCGTCGCGGCGCATGAACAGCCCGAGCTGGCCGCGGATCACATCGAGCAGCAGCCGCTCGTAGGCGTCGGCCCGGCGCTTTTGCGCCGTGGCCTCGAAGTCCAGATCGAGCTGCGTGGGATGCAGCCGCATGCCGTCGCCGGGCTCCTTGGCCAGAAAGTGCAGGCTGATGCTCTCCTCGGGCTGCAGCCGGATCACCAGCCGGTTGGCCCCCTGCAGCGCGGTCACGCCGCCGAACAGGTGCAGCGGCACGGCCCGAAAGCTGATGACGATCTCCGCCAGCCGCTCGGCCATGCGCTTGCCCGTGCGCAGGAAGAACGGCACCCCGGCCCAGCGCCAGTTCACCACCTCGGCCTTGAGCGCCACGAAGGTCTCGGTGCGGCTGGCCGCGGCGATGTCGGCCTCCTGCAGATAGCCCCCCACCGGCTGGCCGTCGATGGCGCCCGCGCGGTACTGCCCGCGCACGGTGCGCGCGGCCACATCGGCCTCGGCAAAGGGCTTGAGCGCCTGCAGCACCTTGAGCTTCTCGTCGCGGATGGCGTCGGCCTGCAGGCTGGCCGGGGGCTCCATGGCCACCATGCACAGCAGTTGCAGCAGGTGGTTCTGCACCATGTCGCGCAGCGCGCCGGTCTTGTCGTAGAACTCGCCGCGGCCGCCCACGCCCAGATCCTCGGCGATGGTGATCTGCACGTTGTCCACCCACTCGCGGCGCCACAGCGGCTCGAACAGCACGTTGCCAAAGCGCATGGCCATGAGGTTCTGCACCGATTCCTTGCCCAGGTAGTGGTCGATGCGGTAGAGCTGGCTCTCGGCGAAGGACTGGGCCACGGCGGCGTTGATGGCGTCGGAGGAGGCCAGGTCGTGGCCCAGGGGCTTCTCCAGCACGACGCGCACGCCGGGGTGGTTGAGCCCGACGCGGGCGAGCTGGGCGCAGATCTGGGCGAACAGGGCGGGGGCGGTGGCGAGGTAGCAGACGGTGACGCGCTCGCCGCCTGTGCCCAGCCGCGCGGCCAGGGCGTCGAAATCCTCGGGGTGCGCGGCGTCGAGCTTGGCATACTCGATGCGCTCGATGAATCCGCCCCAGGCCGGGGCGTCGAAGTCGGCCTGCACATGCACCCGGGCCTCTTTTTCCATCTGGGCGAGGTAGGCGGCGCGGTCGGCATCTCGTCGGCCCAGCGCCAGAATCCGCCCTTGCGGATGCAATTGCCCGGCGCGGTGGGCCTGGTAGAGCGCGGGCAGGAGTTTGCGC
>JAJTBK010000042.1 GCA_021286965.1 Comamonadaceae bacterium
GCAGGGCGGTCGTTAAACTTGGTGGTTCTGTCATCACGCTCTGCATTGTCCCCGAATGCCCACCCCCACCCGCCCGCGCACCGTTCTGGTCACCGGCGCTGCCAAGCGCCTGGGCCGCGCCATTGCCCTGACGCTGGCCGAAGGCGGCTGGCAGGTGGCGGTGCACTACCGCAGCGCAGAGCAGGATGCTATCGAAACAGTAGCTGCTTGCGCCCGTATTTCGGGCGTTAGTGGCCATTTTGATGCTGATTTTTCAGACGAAGCTGCCGTGCGCGCCCTGTTGCCGCGCGTGGTGGCGCACTTTGGTGCGGTGGATGCGGTGGTCAACAGCGCCTCGCTGTTCGAGCACGACGACCCCGCCACCTTTGGCTACGCCCGCCTGCAGCAGCACCTGGCCAGCAACACGGCGGCGCCGATTGTGCTGGCGCAGGCACTGCACGCGCACCTGAACGAACGCGCTGCCCAGGGCGAGGCCGATGCCCAGGGCGCGGTGGTCAATCTGCTGGACCAGAAGCTCTGGAACCAGAATCCCGATTTTTTGAGCTACACGCTCTCCAAGGCCGCCCTGGAAGCTGCGGGCACCATGCTGGCGATGGCGCTGGCGCCGCGCGTGCGCGTGGTGGGCGTGGCGCCGGGGCTCACGCTCACCAGCCACTACCTCAGCGAGGCGCAGTTCCAGCGCCTGCACGCGCTCAGCCCGCTGGGGCGCTCGTCCACCGCGCAGGACGTGGCCCAGGCCGTGCGCTTTGCGCTGGAGAACCGCGCGCTCACCGGCACCACGCTGCTGGTCGATGGCGGCCAGCACCTGATGCGCTTCGAGCGCGACTTTTCCCTCATGCAAGACACCCCCACCCCGCCATGAAACCCACCACCGGCCTGCAGACCCTGACCCTGACCGGGCTGCGCTTTGACGCCAACCTGGGCATTCTGGCGCACGAGAAAAGCTCCCCCCAACCCATCCAGGTCGATGCCGAACTGAGCCTGGGCGCACAGCCCCTGGAGCCGCACGACGACGACATCGCCCATGTGCTGGACTACCGCAAGGTGCGCCAGATCATCATCGACGAATGCACGGCCGAACATGTGAACCTGCTGGAGACGCTGATCGGCAAGCTCGCGCACCGGCTGCTGCAACTGCCTGGCGTACAGGGCGTGCGCGTCAAAATCGCCAAACTCGAAATCTTTGACGACTGCGAAGTCGCCATCCGCATGGAAGCCGGGCAGTGGTGAGAACCTGTTCACGATCTTTTCATGGGGTACGTTGCCCCGCAAAAGCAGTGGATGCAAGGCGCAAACCGCAGCCGGGCTGGTGGCCCGGCGAGGATTTGCAACGCCGCAGACGCTGCTTTTGCGGGGCAACCCTTCGGGCAAGGCAGCAAACCGCCACGCTCGTTGTTGCCCGCCTTGCCCAGGCCGCCAGCATGGGCTGCGGCAGGCGCCAAGATCGTGACGGTTTGCTGCCTTGCGTACCCCATGAAAAGATCGTAAACAGGTTCTACACAGCAACACAATGAACACCTGGACCCCCGACACCGACACCCCCGCCGCCGACGCACCGCAGGCTGGCCCCGCGCCCCACAGCTTCAAGATCGAGCGCGAGGCGCACAAGCTCGAAAAGCGCCTGTGCCGCGAGGTGGGCAAGGCCATCGTGCAGTACAACATGATCGAAGAGGGCGACAAGGTCATGGTCTGCATGTCGGGCGGCAAGGACAGCTACGCGCTGCTGGACATCCTGCTCAAGCTGCAAAAGCGTGCGCCCATCCATTTCGACCTTGTGGCCGTGAACCTGGACCA
>JAJTBK010000049.1 GCA_021286965.1 Comamonadaceae bacterium
CTGGCCTTGCTCGGCGGCCTCGCGCCGAGCCAATTCATGCGCCGCCACTGGCACAAGAAACCGTTGCTGGTGCGCCAGGCAATTCCTGGCTTTGCGCCGCCCGTGCTGCGTACCGAGCTGCTGGCCCTGGCCGGGCAGGAGGGCGTGGAGTCACGCCTGATTCAGCTGCAAGACGGCGGCGGCTGGACGCTGCGCCATGGCCCGTTTGCGCGCCGCAGCCTGCCAACGCTACAGACCCCGCGCTGGACGGTGCTGGTGCAGGGCGTGGACTTGCACCACGAGGCCGTGCACGCGCTGATGCAGCAGTTTCGCTTCGTCCCCGAGGCGCGGCTGGACGATCTGATGATCAGCTACGCCACCGACGGCGGTGGCGTCGGCCCGCACTTTGACAGCTACGACGTGTTCCTGCTGCAAGCGCACGGCCGGCGCCGCTGGCGCATCGGGCGGCAGAAAAACCTGCGTTTGCAAGAGGACGTGCCGCTCAGGATCCTGGCCGAATTCGAGCCCGAGGAGGAATACGTCCTCGAACCCGGCGACATGCTCTACCTGCCCCCGGGCTGGGCACACGACGGCATTGCCGAGGGCGAGTGCATGACCTACTCCATCGGCTTTCGCTCGCCCGAGCGCGACGAGATGGCGCGCGAGCTGCTCTTGCGCCTGACGGACGATGAAGAGTGTGATTTGAACCAGCACCCGGTGGTGTACCGCGACCCGCAGCAGGAGGCGGTGACGCACCCGGGCGCCATTCCGGCGGGGCTGCTCGACTTTGCGCGCCAGGCGCTGCAGCGCGCCCTCAATCAGCCGCTGGCGCTCGAACGTGCCTTGGGCGAATACCTCTCCGAGCCCAAGGCCAACGTCTGGTTCGAGCCCGGCCCCGAGGGCCAGATGCTGGAAAACCTGCGCCTTGATAAACGTACGCGGATGCTCTACGACGACAAGCACATTTTCATCAATGGCGAGAGCTACCGCGCCAGCGGCCGCGACGCCACGCTGATGCGCCGCCTTGCCGATGCGCGCTGCCTGAGCGCCAAGGAACTGGCGCGTGCCAGCGACGAAGCGCTGGAGCTGCTGGCCTCCTGGTGCGACGCCGGCTGGGCGCATTCCGAAACCTGAGCCCGTCCCATGACTCCGAGTAGCACCTCTGTGCCCAGCGGTCGTTTTAATGGCCGCGAGGATTTTCAGTCCCTGGTACGGGCTGCCCTGGCCAGTGCGGCCGAGCAGGGCTGGCGCGAGCTCATTTTGAGCGATGCCGACTTCTGGGACTGGCCCCTGGGGGAGGTGGCGGTGATTGAATCGCTCACCACCTGGGTGCGCCAAGGTCAACGCCTGACGCTGCTGGCGCGTTCTTACGATGAGATCGTGCGCCGCCACCCGCGCTTTGTGCGCTGGCGCGGCACCTGGGAGCACAAGATCGTTTGCCGCCGCTGTGCCGGCAGCGACCCCAGCGACGTACCCAGCCTGCTGTGGTCGCCGCAGTGGGTGCTGCAGCGCCTTGATACGGAGCGCTGTATCGGCGTCAGCGGCGCGGAGCCGGAGCGTCGCGTGCTCCTGAAGGAAAAAATGGACGAATGGCTGCTGCGGCGCAGTACGCCCGGGTTTCCTAGCACGACTTTGGGATTGTGATTGTGGTGAATTCGCCAAAGTTTGCGTTTTGGGGTGAAGACTCCTTGTTTGGGTGAAACCCAGGATTGACAAAGTCCCTATAATGCCAAGTTGAGTCAAATTCGCGTTTTGCGACTCTGCCACGGCGACTGCGGCTGATGAGGCGGGCCGTTCTGGCATTTCATAAAGCTCTTTATCTCCTCTAAGGAAATTTGCAATGAACAAGTCTCTGGTTCTCGCCGCCGTGATCGCCGCTGCAGCACTGGCCGCCTGCGGCAAGAAGGAAGAACCCGCTCCGGCACCGGCTCCCGCTCCCGCTGCTGAAGCCCCGGCTGCAGCTCCTGCCCCGGCCGCCGAAGCACCGGCCGCCGCCCCGGCTGCTGCTGAAGCCGCTCCCGCTGCTGCCCCGGCTGCTGACGCTGCCAAGGCTGCTGCTGAAGAAGCTGCTACCGCCACCCCGGCTGCTGCTCCTGCTGCTGAAGAGAAGAAGTAATTGCTGCGCTGCCAGCCGCCCGCCTGCGGTGGGCGTCCTGGCAGAGTGGGCATGAAAAATGTCCGCTGTCAAGTCTTTTTTGAGGTCATGCAGCGGCGCAAAAGGTCTTATGGGGCAATAAGTTAGCCTAGATTCAGGCTGCGGCGCGCTCTTGCTGCATTTCTAGCTAGGTGCCACATAGGCGCTTTGCGGTGGCAAACGCAGGGGCGCCGCAGCGGGCAAGATCGCGTAGCCATCTTATGCCCCTGCTTGTCGCAATCCACCTCAAAGCGAAAGCGCAGCCCTCGGGCTGCGCTTTCATCGTGCGCGTATGGCGGATGCGTCTGCATCGTCAACCAGGCTTAGGGGCTGCGGCCTTGCCCACACTTCCCTTCCTGAATCCTCGATCCCCCGCCATAAAGGCTTCGAGCATGTGCGGGATCAGCGTCACCGCATCGACCGCCTCGCCATACGCCTGCGCGTGCAGCGCGGCGTAGGCATCGAGGTCAGCTTTCAGGCTGGCCGGGCAGGTGAAAGTCAGCTTCGTACTGCCGCTGGACGGTAGTGGGCCAAGACGGAGTTTTCGGGCGGTACTCATCGTGCACCTCCAAGCTGATAGAACATGGGTTGGTAAGGACGCAACACTAAATCGCGCGCCACGATCACCCGAACCGGCAGGCCCGGCCGCGCCGTCAGCGTCGGCTGCACGTTCATGTTGCGCCGGGTCATATCCTGCCCGACATGATTGATGCTGTCCTGCGCGCTGTCACGCCCGGCGATCACGATGCGGTTGCCATCCTGCCGGTTCTCCGGCGCAGCCAGCTCGGCGCCCACGCCCAGCAGCGTCGTCAGCGCCGCGCCTGCGACGATGCGGCTCCAGTGGTAGTCCACACCGTCTTCCAGGCCGGAATAGCCGGCCGGATCGGTGCCCACGAGGTTGTCGAGCGTCAGCGAGGACGTGTCAGGCAGGATGATCCGGTTCCACACCACCTGAACCCGGCCCTGCCCATAGCTGACCTGGCTGTGGTATTTGCCCAGGATGCGTGACCCCTGCGGGATCAAAAGAAACTTGCCCGTGGCCGAGTCATAGACCGGCTCCGTCACCGTGGCGATCACGTCGCCCGGCAAGTCCGACTTGATACCTGTCACAAGCGCCCCCGCGATCACCGTCCCGGCCATGACCTGATACGGCGAGGACGGCATTTTCAGATTCCCGGAATTGCGGGTCTCCGTAGAGCCGCCCTTCAGGAACGCCTCTTTTTGGTCTTGCCGGTTCTGCGTGGCGGTTGGGTCGGCAGGCTGGGCCGCCGTCGAGGCAGGCCCAGCAGCGAGCGGATCGAAGGCCGCGAGCGCGTTTGCACCACCAGGCGCACCCGGCGTCGCCTGCGCCGCCGTGGCGGCGGCTTGGCCTTGGCCGCC
>JAJTBK010000067.1 GCA_021286965.1 Comamonadaceae bacterium
GACGAATACATGCCGGTGATTTCGCTCGAAAAAGTCTTCCAGGTGCCGCGCGAGGACCAAGACAAATCGAGCCACATCATGGTGGTGGTCGAATCCGATGGCAGCCGCATTGCCCTGCTGGTCGATGAACTGCTGGGCCAGCACCAGGTGGTGGTGAAAAACCTCGAAACCAACTACCGCAAGGTGGCCAACGTCTCAGGGGCAACGATCCTGGGCGATGGCACCGTGGCCCTGATCCTGGACACCAGCACCCTGGTACGCCGGGCACGTTATTAATGCAGAGTGAGAGGCTGCGGGCCTGTCGGCAAGGGCAGGCGCAGCGACAAGGAGAATGACTATGACCGTGGTATCCCAGAGCGCAGAAGCGACCAAGACAGGCGCCCGTGAATACCTGACGTTCCGCCTCGACCAGGAGGAGTACGGCATCGACATCCTGAAGGTGCAGGAAATTCGGGGCTATGAGCCGCCGACGCGTATCGCCCACGCGCCCGCCTTCATCAAGGGGGTGGTGAACCTGCGCGGCACGATCGTGCCGATCGTGGACATGCGTTTGAAGTTCAACTGCTCCCGGGCCGACTACAACAGCTTCACGGTGGTCATCATCCTGAACCTGCACAAGCGCGTGGTCGGCATCGTCGTCGATTCGGTGAGTGACGTGATGGAGCTCGCCAGTGACAACGTGCGCTCGGCTCCGGACATCGAGAGCGCCATCGACAGCAGCTGCATCTTCGGCCTGGGTTCGGTCAACGAGCGCATGTTGATCCTGCTGGACATCGAAAAACTCATGTCGAGCGTGGACATGGGTCTGGTTGCCCTGGAAGATTGAGACGAGCACAGCCTGTTTGCCAAGAAAGAACCCTGACCATGCGCCAGACTGCCGCCGCCGCCCGTGCCGATGATGACGATGCTGTCGCCGGCCCGCTGACCCAGGGGCGGGAGTTTGCCTGGACGGCGGCTGATTTTTCCCGCGTGCAGGCGCTGATTTACCAGCGCGCCGGCATCAGCCTGCACGATGGCAAGCACGCCATGGTTTACAGCCGCCTCTCGCGCCGCCTGCGGGAGACGGGGCACAGCCGTTTCAATGAATACCTCGGCTGGCTGGAACAGCACGATGGCCCCGAGTGGCAGGAGTTCGTCAACGCCCTGACCACCAACCTGACGGCTTTTTTCCGCGAACAGCACCATTTCGAGATCTTGGCCTCGCATCTGCGCTCCAAGCCCAGCCAACCCTGGCGCGTGTGGTGCAACGCTGCATCCACCGGGGAAGAGCCGTATTCCATTGTCATCACGGCACTCGAAGCGCTCGGGCCGAGCGCTAATTTCAAGCTCACGGCCAGCGATATCGACTCGCGCGTGCTGGCCAAGGCGGCCGAGGGGGTGTACCGCCTCGATGCCGCCAAGGGGCTGAGCCAGGAGCGGTTGCAGCGTTTTTTCTTGCGCGGCAAGGCGGGCAACGATGGCCTGATCCGCGCCAAGCCCGAACTGCGCAAGGCCATCGAGTTCATGAGCGTGAACCTGATCCGCGACGATTGGCCGTTTCGCGAGCCCTTTGACGTCGTGTTCTGCCGCAACGTCATGATTTATTTCGATGCACCCACGCAGCGCCGCGTGCTCGAACGTATCCACCGCGTGCTCAAGCCGGGCGGCATGTTGTTCGTCGGCCATGCGGAAAATTTCAGCGAATCGCGCGACCTGTTCACCCTGCGCGGTAAAACGGTGTACGAACGCCGTTGACCCGGTTTTGACCCCCGCCTTGCCAGAAGGGCCCCATGACCACCATCCGCACCGGCTCCACGCCCCCCCCGCCCGCTGCTGCCGCTGCCTTGTTTGCCGCCGAGCGTCGGCGTGCGCCGCGCATTGCCCCCTTGAGCGCCGACATCTACAGTCAAAAACCGGCAGCAGCACCGGACATTTCCTTGCAAGAACTCAAGGCCCTGCCGCGCAAGCCGGGCGAGGCCTCGTTCTTTTTCTTTGACCACCATTTCCAATACAACGCCGTCAAGGTGCTGCCAGGGGAGTACTTCGTCGCCCGCGAAAACCTGGTCATCATGACGGTGCTAGGCTCGTGCATCGCCGCCTGCCTGTGGGATAGCCGGATGCGTGTGGGCGGCATGAACCACTTCATGCTGCCTGAGGGCGATGCGGCCGACACTTCGGGGCGCTACGGTTCGTACGCCATGGAATTGCTGATCAACGAAATGCTCAAGCTCGGTGCGCGCCGTGAGACTTTACAGGCCAAGATTTTTGGCGGTGGGCAGGTGATGTCGAACTTCACCACGATGAACGTGGGCGAGCGCAACACCAATTTCGTCATCAATTATTTGCAAACGGAACGCATCCCCATCGTCTCCGAGGACGTGCTCGACATCTATCCGCGCAAGGTCGTTTTTTTCCCGGTATCGGGCAAGGCCATGGTCAAGCGCCTGGCGCACGCCCATCCGGACGCCCTGGCGCAAGAGGCGCGCGGCAACGTGGCGACGGTGGTGCAGTCCACCGCTGGTGGCTCGGTCGATCTGTTCTGATATAGAGAGGAGTTTTGTGGGAATGAGTCAAAAAATCCGGGTCATCGTGGTGGACGACTCCGCCCTGGTGCGCAGCCTATTGGCCGAGATCATCAACCGCCAGCGCGACATGGAGTGCATTGGCACGGCCAATGATCCGCTGGTGGCGCGCGAGATGATCCGTGAGCTGAACCCGGACGTGATCACCCTCGACGTCGAAATGCCGCGCATGGACGGCATCGATTTCCTTGGCCGCCTCATGCGCCTGCGGCCCATGCCGGTGGTCATGATCTCCACCCTGACCGAGCGCGGCGCCGAGGTGACGATGCGGGCGCTGGAGCTTGGGGCGATCGATTTCGTTGCCAAACCCCGTGTCGGCCTGGCCAATGGCCTCAATGAACTGGCGACACAGATCGTGGACAAGATCCGGGTGGCCGCCGTCGCCCAGGTGCGCCGCGCTGCCCCCGTGGTGGCGGCCGCCGGTACCTCGGCTCCCACGCCGGTGCCTGCGGCTGGGCTGCTCGGGCGTTTGTCTACGGAGAAAATCATCGCCATTGGCGCGTCCACGGGTGGCACCGAGGCGATCCGCGAAGTGCTGATCCGTATGCCGCCCGATTCCCCGGCCATCGTCATCACCCAGCACATGCCGCCGGGCTTTACCACCAGCTTTGCCGCGCGCCTCAATGGCCTGTGCCAAATTGCGGTCAAAGAGGCCAGCAATGGGGAGCGTATCCTGCCGGGACATGCCTACATCGCCCCGGGTGGGATGCAGTTTCACATTGCTCGCAGCGGCGCCAACTACGTCGCTGTGGTCGAGGATGCGCCGCCCGTGAACCGCCACAAGCCTTCGGTGGAGGTGTTGTTCAAGTCCGTGGCCGCCGTGGCCGGGCGCAATGCCTACGGCATCATGCTTACCGGCATGGGCGCCGATGGCGCGACGGCGATGCGTGAGATGAAGGATGCCGGCAGCTACAACTACGTGCAAGATGAGGCGAGCTGCATCGTCTTTGGGATGCCGCGTGAAGCCATTGCCCATGGCGCGGCCGACGAGGTGCTGCCGCTGACGCAAATCGCCGGCGCTCTCGTCACGCGCCTGCGCAGTGCCACCGATCGGTTGCACCACCGCATTTGAGGGCGGGCGACCGAAAGGGCTGGGCTTATTCGGAGAGCAGCGTCCAGCGTTCGAGCGCCGCCAGCAGCAAATCTTCGATCTCGGCGTCGCGCTGCAGCAAGGCAGCGGCGCGGATGCCGTCTTGTGCGTACAACTGGCCGTCGGCCAACTGCTCGCGGATCTCTTGCTGCTCGGTTTCGAGCGCGGCAATGTGGCCTGGCAACTGCTCCAGCTCGCGCTGCTCTTTGTAGCTTAGCTTCTTTTTTGATAGCTGCTCACGCTTGCTGGGTACTGGTTTGGACTCGG
>JAJTBK010000090.1 GCA_021286965.1 Comamonadaceae bacterium
GCAGTTTTGTTGTCCATAAAAATAAAGACAACAAAATTCAAAAAATCAAAGCAGAGGATTGGGACGTCCGCGCCAGACTTGCTCACACGCATCCACCAGGACGGCATCTTCCAACGGCGACAGAGTCAGCAAGCGTTCCAAAAAGACGCGTACCCAGCCAAAGCCGGGACGGAGGGTGCGATCAACGAGCGCCTAGGTTCGCAAGTTCGTCTGCGCCGGTCAACGGCGAACGTCGAGTGAAAACGACAAGGGGGATTGCATGGGCAGCGAGAGCCTGCTAGGGATGCGGCGCGCTGTATATGGTGCCAAGCAGGCCATCCTCTGCTACCATCCGGCCATCTCAACTCCGTGAACTCGACCGTGTAACACTGCATTGTTAGTTCGGGGTTTCTCCTCTGGAGATTGGTGGATTAGGGGCCGTCCCGCCCTCTCCGCCAGAATTACCAAGTTGTTGATTCCAAACAACTTTTTCAAAAAGGCTTCAAAAGTTGTGTACCAGAAGGTGTACCACTTTGAAGCCTTTTTGCTTTGCGTCCCATGCTCCTCCCCCTCCTCTGGCACGACCCCCACCTGGTGGCCTTGTACAAGCCTGCCGGCTGGCTGGTGCACCGCACCGGGCTCGATGCCGGGGAGACGCGCTTTGTGGTGCAGACGCTGCGCGCGCAACTCGGGCAGCGGGTGTACCCGGTGCACCGGCTCGACAAAGGCACCTGCGGCGTGCTGCTGATGGCGCTGCACCCCGAGGCAGCGCGGCGCCTGTGCGCCGCGTTTGCGCAGCAGCAGGTGCACAAGCGCTACCTGGCCTGCGTGCGCGGCTGGGCGCCCGAGGATTGCACCGTCGATCACGCCCTGCGCCCGGACGATGCGCCGCCCGACGCCCCGGCGCAGCCCGCGCGCACCCGGTTCACGCGCCTGGCGCAGCTGGAGCTGGCACAGGCCAGCGATGCGCGCTACGCCAGCACCCGTGCCAGCCTGGTGCTGGCGCAGCCGCAAACGGGGCGGCGCCACCAAGTCCGGCGCCACTGCAAGCACATCGCCCACCCCATTTTGGGCGACGCCACGCATGGCAAGGGGCCGCTCAACCGCTGGTGGGCGCAGCAGCTGGGGCACCAGCGCCTGTGGCTGCACGCCTGGCAGCTCGATCTGGCCCACCCCATGACCGGGGCGCCGCTGCGGCTGCACAGCGGCCTGCACTGCGCGCCGGCAAGCGCCGCATCCACCGCCGTGCCCGCCACCGCACCCATCACCGTGCCGGCGCCGCACACTGACCTGCAGCATTGGCAGCAGCTGCTGCTGCAGCCCTGGCAATGGGCGCCGAGGCCGGCTTAAAAGCGCCGCTTCTTGCGCCGTTTTTCGTGCTCGGCCTTGCGTGCCAGGCGCTCGGCCTCCTTGGCCTGGCCCACGGCGAGCCAGGCGGTAAATTCTTCCACCGTCTCCAGGGTGATGGCGCCGATGGCGCCGCTGCGAAAGTCGGTCAGCACCAGTTCAGCGGCTTTTTGCAGGTTCACGCGCCCGCCGCTCATGACGGCGCCGCGCTTTTTGCCGATCGCCGTCAGCAGCTCATCGTCATGCAGTGCCTGCAGCTGCGCCAGCGGCAGGTCGAGCTTGTAGCGGTCGAGCAGCGCCTGGGCGTAGTGGCGCTGCAGGTACAAGAGCAGCTCCAGCGCCACCAGCTCCTCATCGTAGGCGTTGCGGCCCACGGCGCCGCTGGCGGCCAGGTTGTAGCCGCTTTGCTCGACGATGATGCGCGGCCAGAGCATTCCGGGGGTGTCCCACAGATAAAAATCATCGGCGACGACGATGCGCTGCTCCTGTTTGGTGACGCCGGCCTCGTCGCCAGTTTTGGCCTGAAAGCGTCCGAGCAGGCTGTTGTTGAGGGTGGATTTACCGACGTTGGGAATGCCGCAGATCAGCACCCGCATCGGGCGCGAGAGCCCTTTGCGCTCGGGCGCGAGTTCGCGGCAGGCAGCGAGCAGGCGCTGCGCCGGGGCGCGCTCGGAGGCGTCGAGCGCAATCGCACGCGTGCCCGTCTGCGCGTTGTACCAGGCCAGCCAGGCGGGGGTGCGCGTGGGGTCGGCCAGGTCTTGTTTGTTCAGCACCTTGAGCGTCGGGCGGTGGCCCGTGAGCTCAGCGAGCAACGGGTTGGCGCTGGAGCCAGGCAGGCGCGCATCGAGCAGCTCGATGACGACGTCGATGTCTTTGATGCGCTCGGCAATTGCCTGGCGCGTAAGGTGCATATGACCGGGGAACCACTGGATGGCCATGGGGATTTTTCTCGAACGGCAAAGGGCGCAAGGATAATCGCCCACCCTTGCCCTGCTGCCGCACCATGACAAAGCCCGCCACCGATCTTGCCAGCGCCCGCGCCCTGTTCGCCGCCCTGCAAGCGCGTGCCCAGGCCGCCGGCATCACCCTGCGCCGCCCACCGCCCGAGCCGCAAAGCTGCTGCGGGCGCGGCTGCAACGGCTGTGTCTGGGAGGGCTTCTTCGCCGCTGCCGCCTACTGGCAGGAAGAGGCGCTTTTAATGCTCGAATAGGGCATTAGCGCTTACCCAGCAAGCGCGAGCAGCTACCAATTAAATAGCAAGCGCGGCATCGGCCTCGCGCCGCAGTTGCAGCGCCAGGGCCTCGGCCAGGGCCAGGCGGCGCAGCAGCCAGGGGGTCAGGTCGATCTCGGCCAAGGGCGATGCCGCATCCAGCGGCCAGCCAGGCTCCTCGTCCCAGGCCGGCAGCGCTTCGGAGGCTTCAGGCAAAGGCGCGCCTTCGAGCAAGGCGGTGATGCGCAGACTCGCCGCCTGCAGCGGCTGCTGCACGGCGGCGCTGCTCAAGTGCCCCCGGCGCAAAAGCAGCATGGCCTTGACGGCGGTGAGCTGCGCCAGCAGCTGGTAGCAGTGCACCTGCAGGCGTTCGAGCGGCAGCAGCGGCGGGCGCACGGCACGCGGCTCCTGCCAGGCGCGCTCGGTGGCCTGCACCAGCGCCGCCAGGCTGTCGAAAGCCTCGCGCCGCGCCAGACGCCAGGCGAGCTCGGGGTGGTTGTCCACCGCCTGCAGCTGCCCCAGGGCCAGGGCTTCGCGCACATGGCGCACCTGCGCCGCCAGGCTGCGCGCCACCAGCGCCGGCACCTGCTGGCGTTCCCAGGACGGCAGCACGTAGGCAAAGGCCCAGGCCATGCCGGCGCCGAGCAGAGTGTCGGCAATGCGTTCGAGCAGGTCGAACGTGGCACTGTCACCACCGTGCAGCAGGTGCGACTGCACCAGGCCAAGCACCGTCGCCGCCACCGCCGCCACCAGGTAGCGCCGGATGGTGAAGGCGTGCACCACCGCCTGCGCCAGCGTCACACACAGCAGCAGCGCCCAGGCCGGCAGCTGCGCCGCCAGCAGCAACGCCGCCAGCAGGCAGCCGAGCAAGGTGCCGGCAACGCGGGCGTTGCGTCGCTGCAAGGTCTGCGCCAGGCTGCCGCGCAGCACGACGACGATGGTCAGCACCACCCAGTAGGCGTGCGTGCCCCAGGGCAGCAGCTGCGCCACGGCGTAGCCCGAGCCCACGGCCAGCGCCGCGCGCATGGCGTGGCGCAGCGGCGCCGCCTGCCAGCGCCACAGGCGCAGCAGGGGCTGCCAGCTCCAGCCGGCGGGGCTGACGAACATCTGCCAACTGGCGCGCACCACGGCCAGGTCGGGCTGGGCCTCGCCCCGGGCCAGGGCGTGCAAGCGCTCGATGTCGAGGTGGATGTGGCCGATGCGGTGCGCCAGGCCACGCGCCAGGCGGGTGGGCGTAAAGCCCTGGGCGCCGGGCTCGGGTGCCAGGTGGGTGTCGGGTGCAGGGCGCTGCCAGGCGTCGGGGGTGCGCCCGCGCAGGAGGACATCGCCCAGGTCTTCGAGCGCCTGTGCCTGCGCCAGCAGCTCGCCTTGCAGGCGCTGCAGGGCGCCGGCCTGCGCCGGCTGCTGGCGCAGCGCCTCCAGGTCCAGGCCGCAGGCGAGCAGGTGGTCGCGCAGCTCCAGCGCACACAGCAACATGCCGGCGAACTGCAGCTGGCGGGGGCGGCGCGGCGCTTCGTACAGCAGGTCGCGCGCGGCCTGCATCTGCTCGGCCAGGGCCGCCTGGCAGCGCAGCAGCGCGCCGATGAGCACGTCGCTGCCATCGCGCACCAGGGGCGTGAACTGCTGCGCCTGCAGGCGCAGCAGCGCCGCCAGGGAGAACAGCAAATCGGCCATCAACTGCGCGCGGTAGCGCTGGTTGAGCAGTGCATTCATCAGCACCGCCCAGGGCAGATACAGAAAGGCCCCCAGGCCAAAGTACAGCGTGCTGTGCAGCGCTTGCTGCGCCGCATCGGCCCCGGTGGGCACGGGCAGGGCCATGGCGAACACCAGCGCCAGCATGGCGCCAATGGCCACTGGCGCACCGCGCTGGCCCCAGGCCATGAGCAAAAAGACGCAAAAACTCGCCGGCACGATGAGCAGGCCCAGCGCCCAGGGGCTGCCTTCGAGCCGCAGCACGGCGTAGAACAGCGGCAGCGCCAGCAGCGGCGCCGGCAGCATGTGCAGGAATTTGCCACGCCGGGGCGCCGGCGTATCGGGCGGGATGCTGATGATGGCCCCGACCACCGCCGCCGAGGCCGCTTCGCTGCCCAGCACGAGCTGCACCAGCGCCGCAATCACCAGCAGGCCCAGGGCGCTGCCGACGCCGTTGGCGACGTAGTGCGACAGCAGTACGCGCAGGGCCGATCGCATGGTGCGGTTTAGCCCAGTTGGCGCGGGTCCATGTACTGCTGGCGCCAGGTTTCAAAGTCCAGGGTGTCAGCGTCTTCGATGGCTTTTTGCGCCGCCAGCGACTGCGCGGCCAGCGCCTGGTAATGCTGCTGCTGCGCCGCGCTCCAGGGCTGGGCCAGCAGGGCGGCGCGCGCCTGCTGCGACTGGGCGAAGGAAAACGCCTCAAAGCTGCAGCCATGCTGCTGCACCATCTGCGCCAGCACCCGCGCCGAGGGCGTGCGGGCACTGTCGGCCAGGCGCTCCTGGGCCGCCTGCACGGCGGCGCCGTAATCGAGCCCGCCGTGCGTGGCATCCAGGCGTGCGGCCAGCGGCGCACACTGCGCCAGCACCTGCGCCGCCCAATCGCGCAGCAGCACCGGCTGGCCCTGGCGCAGCAGCTGCAGGCCAGCTTCGCGCCCGCGTTCGGCGGCCAGCAGCTGGTTGTGCTTGAGCTCGGCAATTTCTTGCGGCGTATCCGGCGGGCTGTCCGAGAGCAGGCAGTGCAGCAGGAACACGTCGAGCAGGCGCATGGTCTGCGCCGTGATGCCCACGCTCTCGAACGGATCGAGGTCCATGAGCCGCACCTCGACGTACTCCACGCCGCGCTCGCGCAGCGCGTGCAGCGGGCGCTCGCCGCTGCGCACCGTGCGCTTGGGGCGGATGCTGCCGTAGAACTCGTTTTCGATCTGCAGCAAGCTGGTGCCGAGCTGGTTGTAGTCGCCGCCGATGTTGCGGATGCCGATGGCCTCGTACGCCGGGTAAGGCCGCGTCAGGGCCTCGTGCAAGGAATCGGCGTAGCCGGCCAGGCCGTTGTAGCTCACGTTCAGGCTCGCCTGGGCCTCGCTTTGGTAGCCCAGGCGCCCCATGCGCAGCGAAGTGGCGTGCGGCAGGTGCAGGGCCTGCCCGCCCTCGCCCAGCGGCTGCAGGCTGTGCGTGCGCCCCTGCACAAAGCAGGGGCACAGCGCCGGCGAGGCGCCGAACAGGTACAGCAGCACGAAGGCATGGCGGCGGAAGTTGCGAATCAGGCCGAAGTATTCGTCGCTCGTCACCCCGGGCAGCGACCAGTTGTAGTGGATGCCCGAGATGGTTTGCATCCGCCGCCCGTAGCGGTGCGCCAGGCCCATGCGGTAGATGCTCTTGGCGCGGCCAATGTGCGAGTGGCCGTAGCGGCCGATGGGAATGGTCTCGTCCGTCGGCAGGCCGCAGGGCATACTCGCCGCCCACAGCAGCTCGCCACCTTCTTGCTGCAGGGTGCGCAGCACGTACTGGTGGATCTGCGTCAACTCATCGAGGCAGCCTTGCACGCTCTGGTGCGCGCCGGTGATGAGCTCGATTTGCGATTCGCTGTAGTCCGTGGTGATGCTGGCGTGCGTCAGCGCCGCCCCCAGGGCCTGGGGGTGCGGCGTCAGCGCCAGCCCGCCTTCGGCGCGCACGCGCAAACCCTCTTTTTCTATCCCTCGGCGGATGCCGGCCAGGCGCTCGCCAGAGACGGCGGCCAGGCGTTCGTGCAGGGTATTCATACGTTCACAACCTTTTTCTTTTGCAGGTGGGAACTTAGCACGCGCCGCCTGGCGCTGGCTTGAAGCCGACGTTTTATCCCCGCGCCGCCAATGCCTTGCCGACTTCCAACATGCCCTGGGCGCTGCCATTGGGCGGCACCTGCTCGCCCGCGCGCGCGGTCACCTCGGCCAGGCGCGCGGCCAGCTGCTCGGCGGTGTCGGCACCGGCGCCCAGGTAAATGCCCTGCGTGAGGGTGATGTGCGCGGCCTCGAAGCCCCCGGCACCCGCGCACAAGATGGTGCGCGTGGGCGCGCTCTGGTGCGCCAGCACCAGCATGGCGGGCACCACGGCCTCGGGCTGCAACGCCTGCAGCACCGGCGGCGGGAACAGCGCCTCGGTCATGCGCGTGGCCGCCGTCGGCGCCAGGGCGTTGACGTGGATGCCCTGCTTGGCACCTTCGAGCGCCAGGGTCTGCATCAGCCCCACCTGCGCCATCTTGGCGGCGCCGTAGTTGGACTGGCCGAAATTGCCGTACAGGCCGCTCGACGAGGTCGTCATGACGATGCGCCCGTACTTCTGCGCCACCATCTGCGGCCACACCGCCTTGCAGCAGTGCACGGCGCCCATCAGGTGCACTTCGAGCACCTGGCGAAAATCTTGCAGCTCCATCTTGGCAAAAGACTTGTCGCGCAGGATGCCGGCGTTGTTCACCAGGATATCGACCCGCCCCCAGGCATCGACCGCCTGCGCCACCATGGCCTGCACGGCGTCAAAGTCCGTCACCGAGGCGATATTGGCCAGCGCCTGGCCACCAGCGGCGACGATCTCATCGACCACCGCCTGCGCCGCGCCCGTGCTGCCGGCGCTGCCGTCGAGCGCCCCGCCCAGGTCATTGACCAGCACCCGCGCGCCACGCGCCGCCAGCGCCAGCGCGTGCTGGCGCCCCAAACCACCGCCAGCCCCGGTCACGATGGCCACCTGGCCGGAAAAATCCATGCGCTGCATGACTGCCTCCTCCAACTAAAAAACGATGCGGCGCACTCTACCAGCCGCACGGCCTTATCCCGTCACGCACTGGACAAACATGTGGACAACTGTGAACAAGTCCTGTATGACCATCGTAACTTGTTGATTTACAAACACATTCAACGCACTGCTGATTTTTTAGGCAGCACCAGCCCGGGTTTTCCCGTGCCGCACTGGACAATCATGTGGATAACTGGGGGCAAGTCTTGTATGACCTGCGTAAGCCATTGATTCATAAGAAAATACCTTGTGTTGCTGAGATTTTAAGCAACGCCACCCCCATTCCTTCAGCACTACAAATACTATTATTTTGATAGCTCCTCACGCTTATTCTGCAAGCGCCAGAGCCATTTTTTATTCTGAAACAAGCCATGACACCCAGCGACCACCCTGCCCTGTACACCGCCCGCATCGCCGGCGAAGACGCGCAATGCGACGCCTTTGCCAACCAGCCGCTGCTGCAATCGCTCGAAGCCGGCGGCATCGCCTGGCCCAGCTCCTGCCGCAACGGCAGCTGCCGCACCTGCATCGGTCAACTGGTCGAGGGCCAGGTGCGCTACGAGATCGAATGGCCGGGCGTGACCACCGAGGAGCAGCA